>DASQFN010000112.1 GCA_035633115.1 Gemmatimonadaceae bacterium
GTCGGCCATGCCCTTCTTCGACTGGATCAAGGTGATCGCCGCGGTCAGTGTCGTCTTCCCGTGATCGACGTGACCGATCGTCCCGACGTTCACGTGCGGCTTCGTCCGCTGAAATTTCGCTTTTCCCATTCTTTCCTCTAATTGCCTTCGTTACGTGCTTCTACGTCCAAGCTCGCGATCGGGATTGAACCGATGACCTCACCCTTACCAAGGGTGTGCTCTACCGACTGAGCTACGCGAGCGACTGCACTGCCGGAAGCGGGAGACGGGACTCGAACCCGCGACCACAAGCTTGGAAGGCTAGTGCTCTACCAACTGAGCTACTCCCGCGAGAACACCGATCGATAAAGTGAGACAATAAAAAACCCCGCCCCCCGCCGTTGAACGCAATGGTGGGGGAAGGATTCGAACCTTCGTAGGCATAAGCCGGCAGATTTACAGTCTGCTCCCTTTGGCCGCTCGGGCACCCCACCCGATGTCCATCCCAGTCGCTCGCAACGCGTGACCCAGCAAGAGGCAGACCCCATCTATTCGTCTCAGCAGAGCTGACGGCCGGAATCGAACCGGCAACCTGCTGATTACAAATCAGCTGCTCTGCCAATTGAGCTACGTCAGCAAACAGCGATTCTGCGCAAGCCTAGTAATGTAACGGACTTGGAGCACGCCAGTCAACCCGAATTCACTTCCGGTACTGGTACAGTTTGAAGCGGAGATTGTTTGTGCGCCGTAGCTTATCGGCACGATGCGAGACCTCGGCCAATTCCTCCGCGCGCTTTGGGGCCAGTGGAAAGTGTTGTTGACCGGCGGTGGACTAATGGCAATTGTCGCCATCTTCGCTTTTGCCACCGGCAAGGAAATACCTCGACCATGGGGATGGCTAACCCTGGGATTCACGTTTGTAGCGGCCTCCTTTACGGCGTGGCGAAAGGAGCGTAGCGAGAAAACGGCACTTGAAACTGAGTCCAAATCCAGAAAGAGGGTTTCGTTTCTCGTTGAGGAGGTCAGGCCAACTTGGAACGGAGATCGCGCCGACTTCTACGTACAGGCGCTGATCATCAACCCTGGACAGAGTACCATGTCTTTCAAGCGGGAGTGGGTTCTCGATATTCAGGACGCCGCTGGAAAGTCTCTCGAACGGTTGAATGGAGGGGTGCCCATGGGGACTCCTCCAGTTGTCAAAGAGGCCGAGCAACATCCAGTGGGACTCTCGTTTCACGGTATCGAAGGCAGGTTCGACGCCGCATCGTTGGCCGGGGCAACATATGTCGTTAGCGGAGAGGACTTATTGGGCGAGCCGATTACGGCGACCTATAAGAGTTCCACCACTTCTTGAAGCTTCCAAACGTGATCAGTCACACCCGCTGCCATCGCTGGGGTAGTGTGAATCCCACCCGCCGCCTTCGTCAATGTCTCATGCTTCCGGCAGAAATTGTAGTGCATGAAGTAAAGAGCGATGGCGTGAATGTGGTTCTCAATCTTCTTTGAAAATCCGTTCGTGAGTCTCGTGAGACGGCGAATGTTCATCCGCATCGTAAGGTTCTGTCGCTCGGCGTAAGACGTTGAAACGTGCTTCTCGTCAGGGTCGCCCATGATTCTTGTCTTTTCCGTGGCAAGCAATCTTGCCGGACTGTATCGGCGTTGCGGGCCTTCGGGAGCTTCGCCGTAGATTTTAACCAGCATCGCGTAATCAATCATGTTCCACCCGAAGGCACCTTCGACGGCGACCAGATACTGACGCAGTCCGTCAGTCGTGAGTTGAACACGATTCGCGAGGCGCGACGCTAAATCCTCCATGAAGTAATAGCCAGCGTAGGCGTCGCGAGCGCCGACGTGCCAGCAAGGTACGAGCTTCGTGTCGGCGCAGATCGCCGTCCACGTCCAAGCGTCACCTCTGCCCGTTCCAATATCTTCCATGCGGACGCGCTTCTGCTTTTTCTGCACGAAGCTCCACACTTCGTCTGCTTGAATTCTCGTGCAGGGAAGATTCACAAGCTTCTCGCGTTGGTAGTCGAGACACACTTGGCCGACCTCGGCGAGAAGCTTCAAGATGGTAACCTTTGAAGCACCCGTCTGACGCGCAGTCGCATTGATTGACGCACCCTCACAGAGGGCGGCGAGAATTTGGACGCGGCGTTCGGTTGGTAGGCGATTCATAAGTACCAAGTGATTGAAACTGTACTAATAATGCTTGTTTTATAGGGCATTGTCAAGCAATATTTAGGCGAATATTTAAGGAGTGAGTGCCCTAGGCCAACGGTTTTATAGGGCAGACAGAGGAACAAGATATATTTGTCTGTCTCATTATGGTGAGGCGGTAGAGCGAATCCCGACGGCGGGCTTGTTCCGGTTGGGAATAACGCCGCTCTTGCCGACTGCCTTACCCGGTGCTATTAGTTAAGGCAGACAAACGAACAGCGGTGGCTCTGGGGGTTAGTACCTTGGGGAAGGTCCCGGAGCCACCGCCGAGAGGAGGTGGTGATCGTGAAACTGTAGCGGCGCCGGGGGGTTCGGGTAGATGTCCGGCCCTCCGGAGAGCCGCGTCCTCTGCTGCCAGTCGGCAGTGTTGTCAACTTAACGATTTTCCTCCTATGAGGCAACGATTTTATGGCCGATCAAACGGATTCAATGACTCAACTCCTGGCGGAGCTGGAGCAGGAGCGGTCGGAGCTGGATTCGACCATTGCCCTCCTGCGTCGGCGTCTCGGGATGAGCGCCACCAGCGAGGGCAACGGCGGCTCTGTGCCATTCGGCGTTAGTCCAATAGTGGGCCGCGATTCTCCGGTGACTGGCCGTGTGAGAAGCGATGAATTCTTCCGCCTCTCCATCGCTGACGCCATTTCGAAGTATCTCGGCATTATGAAGCAGCCTCAGAATCCAATGGCGATAGTCAACGGCCTCAAGGCGGGCGGAGTGCTGACGAATGCCAAGAACTTCTACGCGAACGTCAACACCGAACTGAAGCGGATGCGGGAACGTAACCTCATCGTGAACACCCCGTCCGGGTGGGGTCTCGCCGAATGGTACCCACGGGGAGCGAAGGGCAACGAGCCCGCCACTCCGAAGAAGAAGAAGTCTAAGAAAACCGCGAAGAAGGCCGCTGGCGCGAAGGCAAAGGCGAAGGCGGGCCATTCGACGAAAACCCCCGCGAAAGGGTCAGGCGGCCCCGGCAAGAGCGAGTGGACGCTATTCGCAGCCGAGCAGATGAAGGCCGGGAAGTCGATGAAGGCAGCTTCCGTGGAGTGGAAGAAGCGGAAGGCGGCGAAGGCGAAGGAGTGAAGGGGCGGTGGCCTCGGTGAGGTTGCTGGCAGGCATGCCGAGGTCATCGTGTGCGGGAAGGTCAAGGCGGCGCATTTCCAGCGACGACGAGACCGACCTGTCGGACTGGGGTGGCATTCCAGCCATCCCGGCCTCCTTCACCTACGCTTGCGTTTCTTACCCCAACGAGCGGCGGCGGCCTTCTTCGCGATCTCCTTTCGCCGACGTGGCGACAAACTAGCGGCCCTGGCATTGCCCCGTCTAGACGCCGGATTCTCTTCGGGCGTCACTTCCTCAATCTCGTGTGTGGCAATCCGGCCAATATGGACGGCGAGTTGATTCAGATCGCGAGGACGTTTCGGTTTTGCCATACCGCAATCTAGCGACGGACGCCAGCCCCTCCTATTTCAAACTGTACCAGTACCTCACTTCCGGCACTGGTACAAACTGTACCACTACCTCACTTCCGCCAATGCCCTCCGGCGTTCATCCATGTGGATCAGGGCGACGACCGCCAAAGCTGCCGCAAATGGCATTATGAAAACCCCAATCGAAAAGCCGCTCAGAAACGAGAAGACGCCAAGGGCGGCAGCTGCGAGTCCTTCGATCGTCGCCCGCCAGCGAGTCGGGTACACCACAATCGCTACGAGACTCAGATGCAATTGCAGAACAGCGAGCGGAAGCACGTACGGATTCCAAATCACTAATGCGTTGCGAATCATGAAAAGCGCCGTGGCCAAGCAGATGATGGCAACTACGAGAGCAACTCTTGCCCAGGGTCGATCCTGAACTCTTGGCCGATCACTGCTGATTTGCCCTGCAACGCGAAACGCCGCACCGAGCCCGCCCACAACGGCAAGAATGCACATCGTCACGCCCATGACGCTGGCCCCCCGATCAGCTCAGCTTCTTCCAGCTCGTCCCTGACGGACCATCCTTGATCTCGATACCGGCGGCAACGAGCTCGTCACGAATCCGGTCTGCCTTGGCAAAATCGCGCTCGGCCCTCGCCTTCTTCCTCTCAGCGAGCTTCCCCTCGACGAACTTCCGAAGCTCCGGGTCTTCCGCACCTGCCGGAACGATGTCGAGCACCCCGTTGATTACAGCGAACGCTTTTCGCGCTCGCTCGAGCGCTGCCTTGTCGCTTCCACGCTTGTCGAGCTCCGCGTTCGCGCCGCGAATGAAACGAAACAGAGCGCCGAGAGCCTCCGGCGCATTGAGATCGTCGAAGAACGCATTCCGAGCTTCATTCTCTGCACTCTCCGCCAGCGCCGCGAGCTCGGGCGTTCCCGCTTCCCCGCTCTCGAGTCTCTCGACAAAATCGCCGACACGACGCACGCCTTCTACAGACGCCTCGAGGGCCTCGGGCGAAAGGTTGAGCTGCTTCCGGTAGTGCGTCGAAAAAACGAAATGACGGAACGCGGCAGGCGACACGGTCTGCTCGCGCAGATCATTCACCGTCGCGACGTTGCCGACACGCTTCGCCATCTTGCTGCCTTCGGTGAGAAGGAACTCGCCATGACACCAGAAGCGCGAGAACGGCTCCCCTGTCGCGCCTTCGGATTGCGCGATCTCATCCTCGTGGTGAGGAAACACTAGGTCGACTCCACCGCAGTGGATGTCCATAGTGTGACCGAAGTACTTCATTGCCATCGCAGAGCACTCGAGATGCCAGCCGGGCCGGCCGCGACCCCATGGTGAATCCCACGCGGCACCGGCCTTCTCGTCCTCCGGCTTCGCGGCTTTCCACAGGGCGAAGTCCTGCACGTTTTCCTTCGTGTAATCGTCCTGCGCGACCCGCGCTCCCGCCTTGATCTCCCGGGTATCCAGTCGCGACAGCTTTCCATAGCCCTCGAATCTGCCGATCGCGTAATAGACCGACCCATCCTCCGCCTGATACGCGAGCTCTCGCTCGATGAGCTTGCCAACCAGATCGATCATCTCCGGGAGGTGTTCCGTCGCGCGTGGATACTTCTCCGCCTTCTCGATGCGCAGGAATTCGCGGTCGGCGTGGAACATCGCCATCACCGGCTCGGTGACTTCAGCGATCGTCAGACCGCGCTCACTCGCCCGCTTGATGATCTTGTCGTCAACGTCGGTGATGTTCATCACCTGCTCCACGTCCCACCCGCGGAGCCGAATGATGCGCCGGAGCAAATCCTCGAACAGAAAGGTCCGGAAATTTCCCAGGTGGGCGGGGTTGTAGACCGTGGGGCCGCAGGTGTACATGCATACCGTGTCCATATCGACGGGCTCGAACGGATCGACGCTGCGGGTGAGCGTGTTGTAGAGGCGGAATTCGGCCATTGCGCGGAAGGTAGGCAGAAGGCCCCCTTACCCGCTACCCGCTACCCGTACCTGTTGGCCGTTACCGGTTCGCCGTTACCTGCTTGCTGTTACCCGTCGGCCGTTGCCCGATCAGCTCAGTGCACCCGCTCGGCAATTTGCCGCACGGTCGCCTCGATGTCGGCGAAGGCAATTCTCCCGGCCGATGACCCGTCATTGCATTCGGCGCTGAAGGATGCCGTCACCCGCCCCGCATGCATCACGACAACGCGCGTTGCTGCGCCGACAACCGCATGCGGGTGCCGCGAAGCAATAATCAGTGTCGGGCAATGAGAACGTTCCTCTCCGATCACTTGCCTGACGAGGCTGGATGCACCCTCCAGAGTATCGAGTGTGCCGTCGAGCACGATGACTTTCGGATCCTCAATGATTGCCTGAGCGATGGCGAGCAGCTTGACCTCCGACGCCTCGAGCTCGATCACCGATGTTGCGAGCTTGCCCGCGAGTGAAACACGCTGCGATAACTCTTCAATCGTGCGCCCGGAAGTGAAGCGTTTGTTATCGCGCCGACTGTGCTGACTCAGCACATCACGGACGGTCAGAAATGGATAGTAGGTCGGGACGGCCGGGATGTAGACGAGATTCGGATGGCAACCGCCCCCGGCGAAACGCGTTCCATACCAGTGAATCGAGCCGGAATCAGGACGCAGCAGTCCGGCGGCGCACAGAAGGAGAGTCGTCTTCCCGCAGCCCTTGTCTCCGATTACTGCAACGATCTCGCCCCGCTCCACATCGAGGTCCACGCCACGTAAAGCCTCGCGTCGCTGTGGCGCCTGGCGGTGACCAAAAAGAAAACTCTTGCGAAGCGAGTGAATGGAAAGCGCCGGCATGCGCGGAGATTAGTGCGCCGAGATGCTAGCCGAGCGATCGGAAATACTCGGCGCGCATCGTTTTCCCGCCGCGGCTTCGGGTGGCTAGCGCACAGATCCAGCGGAACACGAGGGCTGGCTCACGCGCGGGACACAAGGTCTACGCGAGCTTCACCACCACCGAGACAGGAGGCACGCCGTTACCGGCTTCCTTGTAGCGGAGTATGTCGTCCACTCGAGACGGCGGGACGAGCACCCCACCGTCCGGCGCAGGGACTCGCAAGACGAACATCCGGTCGCGCGTGCTCTTCCTGAATCCCTTCCCCTCGTAGATGCGGTTGATCAGGATGCGGCGCACGATGACCATGATCGTGGCAAGCGTCGGCACAGCGATAACGAGCCCGAGAGGGCCAAGCAACTTCCCGATCA
Source organism: Gemmatimonadaceae bacterium (assembly GCA_035633115.1). Lineage (NCBI taxonomy): Bacteria > Pseudomonadati > Gemmatimonadota > Gemmatimonadia > Gemmatimonadales > Gemmatimonadaceae > Gemmatimonadaceae bacterium. The sequence continues at coordinate 6,840 of DASQFN010000112.1, forward strand.
CCAGCACGGACATGATCGTGAGAACCGGAGGCAGCTCGATCTTCTGCGACATCACCAGCGGCGCGACGAGATTGCCCTCGATCAGATGCACCACCACTCCGAGGGCGATGACCCAGAGTGCATGAGTTCCGCCGCCTGGGCCACTCAACACGAAGAGAGCGGGGATGGTCGTGGAGAGGAGCGTCCCGAAGAACGGAATGATCGCCACGAGGCCGGTGAAGATTCCGAAGGTCAGCGCGTACGGCACGTCGAGCAGGTAGAGGCCGATTGCGGTAAGCGCGGCGAGCACCGCCATTGCCGTGAGCTGAGCGACGATGTACGAGCGGAGCGTGTCGGCGAGGTCACGCAGCACGTCGCGCACAAGGTCGCGATGAACGGGCGGGAACAGCGCAATGAGCCACTCGCGGTACACTCCGGGGTGAAGCGCGAGGTAGATGCTCATGACCATCACAGCGAAGATGTCGATGAAGACGTGCACCAGCGAAAAGACCTTCGGCGCGAGGTTGCCGGCCGTCGCGGACAATCGCTCGTAGATCGCGTACAGCGCCTGGTGTTCCCCGGGAGTCCACACGCCTCTGAGGGCCGGGAATCGCGCGGCGAACCGGTCGATGCCTTGCTCCCATGCCGTGATGTAGGCTGGCAGTACAGCGAGCAGCGAGCGCGTTTGCTCCATCACCGGCGGCACGAGAAGCGCGATGAGGCCAACCAGAGCGACGACCGTCCCGACTACCGCGAGGAAGAATGCCAGCCGCTCGGGAACTCTTCCCCGGGTGCGCAGAAAATCGGTTACTGCACCGAGGTAGAGCGACAGGATTACAGCGATGAAAAGAAGGATGAAGACACCGGACGTCGACCCCACCATCCAGAGAAGCAGGATGGTGAGGATCACCGTCGTCAGCATCGGCGCGAGTTTCATTCGCGCCGTTTTTTCATCGCTCAAGTGGTTGTTTTCTCGTCCGGAATCTCTTCTGCTTCCGGAATCTCCTCTTCTTCAGGTGTACCGGTGCCCAGCTGCCTCGTATTGTCGGGCGCCGGCGCTGCAATGAGACCCATCTTCTGCTTGAGTGCCAGGAGCTGCGCATCGGCTGTCGCGTTCCCGGCGCTCGACTCGAGCTGCTTGAAGTCATGCGCGAGGCGATCGCCGCTGAACTCGCCCTCGATCTCCGCGTGAGCGCGGATCTGCCGCTCGTTCTGATCGATCTTCTCTTCCATCCGCGCAAAGGCCTCGAAAGCGGATTTCTCGGAGATCGACGACATCGTCTCGGAAATTCTCTTCTGCGCCTCGGCGCGACGCTGCTTGGCGATGAGGAGATTCTTCTTGCGGTTCGCTTCCTCGATGTTGTCGTTGAGGCCGCGCAGCGATTCCTTGAGACGGTCGGTTTCCTGTTTGTGCGCTTCCCAGGTAAGCTGCATCTGCTGTCCGCGTGACACGTGCTCGCCGCGGCGCATAAGCGCCTGCTTGGCGAGATCGTCGCGATTCTCCTTCACTGCGAGCATCGCGCGATGCTCCCATTCCTCCGCCTCACGAAGCTCGGCAGCCGTCTGGTCCTGAAGGCGCTTCTCATCGGCGATGGCGGCGGCGACCTGCTGCTTCGCTTTCACCAGCTGCGAGCGCATGTCGATGATGATCTGATTCAACATCTTCTCAGGCTGTTCCGCCTGAGCGATCAGGTCATTGACATTGGAGCGAAAGAGACGGGCTAAACGGTCGAAGATGCTCATTTTTTATGTGTGCCTCGAAGTGGCCATCGCCCGCGAAGATACAGAATTCGACAGGCGATAACCAGTTATAGGGTTGCTACTCGGGCGACCGTCGAATCTGGTAAAGCCGCTCCTTCGCCAATCGCCTTCCCGTGGGCGTTGCCGCGAGGCCGCCGCCGGCGGTTTCGCGGTAACGCACGTCCATCTCCCGGCCAATCTCGCCCATCACGTCGATCACCTCGTCCACCGGGATGGCAAAGGTGATCCCCGCCATCGCCATTTCGATCCCAGCCAGCGCGATTGCCGAGCCCGTTGCATTGCGAAAAACGCACGGGAGCTCGACAAGTCCACCCAACGGATCGCAGACCAGCCCCAGCATTCCCTGCATCGTCAAAGCTACCGCGTGTCCCACCTGTCCTGGAGCGCCTCCCAGCATCTCGGTCGCGGCACCCGCGGCCATAGCGGCCGCCGCGCCGGTTTCTGCCTGACAACCGCCCTCCGCGCCGGAAAGCGACGCCCTTTCGGCGATCACCGCTCCGATCAGCCCGGCGGTCGCCAGTCCATCCACCAGCTTTTCCTCGGAAACCGATTTTGCTTTTGCCAGCCCCGTCATCACCGCGGGAAGAATTCCGGCTCCTCCAGCCGTCGGTGCCGCGACGATGACACCCATTGCAGCATTGACTTCCTGAACCGCAAGCGCGCGGGAAAGGATGTCACGAAACGGTGTATCCGCGAGCGGACCCGGCGGTCCCATCCTGAGCTTCGCCGCATCTCCTCCCACGAGACCCGACGCGGATCGCAGATCGCCGGTCAGGCCATCGCCAATCGCACTCCGCATCACTACCAGTGCCCGTGCAAGTACTGCCCTGATCTCCTCGGCCGGTCTTCCCTGATCTCTTGCTTCCTGGTCGATCGCGACCTGAGCCAGCGTCTGCTCGCGAGCTTCGGCATCGCGAATCGCGTCAGCAAGCGCGCGGTACATTCAGCCGCCGCCGCCGCTCACACGGTCGAGCCGGCGAGCCCACCGTACCCAGTCCAGCCCGCGAATCTCGTCACGCAGCGCGTCACCCGGCGATTCGTCGCACTCGATCACCATGAATGCGTCGCCGCCCCGCTCTTTTCGCGTCAATCGCAGAGTGGCGATGTTGATGTCGTGGTCCGCCAGAATACCGGTGATTCTGGCGATCGATCCCTTCCTGTCTTCAGCTACGAGAACGATGGTGTGGAAGTTTCCGGTCACTTCCACGGGGTAGCCGTCAACCTCCGTTACGAGGACGCGACCGGCGCCAAGTGACGACCCCATCATCGTCGCCGTCAGATCGCCCAGCTCCATCTGCATTCGAACTGTATTGGGATGGACGGCGTCGCCGATGCTCGTTTTTTCGAACCGGTAATCGAGACCTTCACGCTCTGCGATCTGAAGGGCCTCGCGAATTCTTTCGTCATCCGGCCGGAATCCCAGAAGTCCAGCGACAAGTGCCTTGTCGGTGCCATGTCCTTCGCCGGTCCGGGCAAAGGACCCATGCAGCTCGAGCACCGCCCTGTGGGGGGTGCCGCCGACGAGCCCGCGGCCGAGCAGACCGAGCCGGCAGGCGCCCGCGGTGTGCGAGGACGAGGGACCAACCATTACTGGTCCGATGATGTCCAGCAGAGAGACCATGAGTGGGCGCTTCTCCTTTGGCCGCGCTTGCTAGCCGGCCTTTCTGCGCGCGCGACCCTTCAACAGCTGGCGCAGGAATCGACCGGTGTACGAAGCATTGATGTTTGCAACGGCTTCAGGTGTTCCTGCAGCGACGACGGCACCACCGCGGAACCCGCCCTCGGGTCCGAGGTCGATGATCCAGTCGGCTGTCTTGATGACGTCCATGTTGTGCTCGATGACGAGTACCGTATTGCCGCGATCCACGAGACGGTGAAGCACCTCGAGCAGCATCCTGACATCCTCAAAATGCAGGCCGGTTGTCGGCTCGTCGAGAATGTAGAACGTACGCCCCGTGTCGCGCTTCGAGAGCTCAGTGGCCAGCTTCACGCGTTGGGCTTCACCACCCGATAGCGTCGTGGCACTCTGGCCGAGGTGGATGTAGCCGAGGCCGACGTCGTTGAGCGTGTGGAGCTTCTGATAGATGCGGGGCTGGTTCTCGAAAAACGCCAGCGCGTCCTCGACTGTCAGATCGAGAACATCGGCGATGCTCAATCCGCGGAAGCGCACCTCCATTGTCTCGCGATTGTACCGTTTGCCTTTGCAGACGTCGCAGGGGACGTAAACATCGGGCAGGAAGTGCATCTCGATTTTTACGAGGCCGTCGCCCTCGCACGCTTCGCAGCGGCCTCCCTTCACGTTGAACGAGAAGCGCCCCGGGCCGTACCCGCGGATCTTTGCTTCCGGCATCTCCGCGAATAGCTCGCGGATCGGCGTGAACAGCCCCGTGTACGTTGCGGGATTCGAGCGCGGAGTGCGGCCGATGGGACTCTGGTCGATATCGATGACCTTATCGAGGTGTTGGAGACCGCTGATTCGGTCGTGCTCGCCCGGTATCACGCGCGCCCGATAGAAATGACGCGCAAGTGCGCGATGAAGAATGTCTTCGATCAGCGTGGATTTTCCTGATCCCGAGACTCCGGTGACTGCCACGAACAGGCCGAGAGGAACGTCGACGTCGAGGTTTCTCAGGTTGTGATGCCGCGCGCCTTCGATGCGAACGACTTTCTCCGCATTCATCGGACGACGCTCGGACGGAATAGGAATCGACAGCTCGCCGCGCAGATAACGACCCGTAATCGAAGCGGGATTGCGCGAGACGGCGTCGAAGCTTCCTTCAGCGATGACGACACCGCCGTGCTTGCCGGCGCCGGGGCCCAGATCTATCAGGTGATCGGCTTCGCGCATGGTTTCTTCGTCGTGCTCGACCACGATTACGGTGTTCCCGAGATCGCGAAGCTGGCGGAGTGTGTTGAGGAGCCGGGCGTTGTCCCGCTGATGAAGTCCGATCGAAGGCTCGTCGAGAATGTAGAGAACGCCCACGAGGCGCGAGCCAATCTGCGTAGCGAGGCGGATGCGCTGCGCCTCGCCTCCCGAGAGCGATTCCGCGGAACGTCCGAGCGTGAGATAATCGAGTCCGACGTCGTTGAGGAAACGAAGTCGCTCGCGGATTTCTTTGAGAATGGGGCCGGCGATGTCGGGGTCGAGCCCGGGCTTCCCGTCCTCGCGAACCGCGACTCCCTCGAAGAAACTGAGAGTCGAGGTGATCGGCATCTCGACGATGTCTCCTACATTGCGTCCGGCGACTGTCACTGCGAGCGATTCGGGCTTGAGCCGCCGGCCGCCGCAGGTCGTGCATTCACGCGTCTGCATGAATTCCACAAGGCCCATTCGAACGGAATCGGATTCGGTCTCGTCGTAGCGGCGTTGAATGTTGGAAAGAATTCCCTCCCATTTTCCGGCTGCGACTTTTCCGAAGAATCGCTTTCCGGTCGACCCGCGGAGCAGTATGTCGCGCGTCTCGGTCGAGAGCTGGCCCCACGGCGTGTTGAGATTGAATCCGAACTGCTTTGCCAGCCCCGGAAGAATCACCTTTCGCAGATATCCGTCGGGCTCGCCCCACGGCAGCACGACCCCTTCGAGAATCGAGATGCTCGGGTCGCCGAGTATGAGCTGCTCGCTCACCTCGCGCCTGGTGCCGAGTCCGCCGCAGGCGGCGCACGCGCCGAAGGGCGAGTTGAATGAGAAATGCCTCGGCTCCAGCTCAGGAAGTGAAATGCCGCACACAGGACAGCCGTATCGCTCGGAGAATAGGTGCCGGCTGTTGTCGTCCTGCCGCACGACTTCGATCAGACCTTCGGCGAGCTTGAGCGCGGTGTCGACTGAATCCGCGAGCCGACCGCGGTCCTCGGCCCGCACGACAAGTCGGTCGACGACGACGGAAATGCTGTGGTTGAGCTTCCGGTTGAGCCGCGGAGGATTCGCGATCTCGATCAGATCACCATCGACGTACGCGCGGACGAATCCCTGCTTCCGCGCGCCCTCGAAGAGATCCTTGAACTCGCCTTTGCGGCCGCGGACGAGTGGCGAAAGGATTTCGATCTTCGTTCCAGCGGGCCAGGTGAGAATCGTGTCGGCAATCTGGCCGGCGCTTTGTCTCTCCACGGCTCGGCCGCAATTCGGGCAATGCGGAGTTCCCGCGCGCGCGAAGAGCAGGCGGAGATAATCGTAGATCTCGGTTACGGTACCGACGGTGGAACGTGGATTGTGCCCGGCCGTCTTCTGTTCTATGGAAATCGCGGGCGAGAGACCTTCGATGGAGTCGACGTCGGGCTTCTCCATGAGGCCGAGGAACTGGCGGGCGTACGCAGAGAGGGACTCGACGTAGCGGCGCTGTCCTTCGGCGTAAATGGTGTCGAAAGCCAGTGAGGACTTGCCGGAGCCGGAGAGTCCGGTGATGACGGTGAGGCGATCGCGGGGGATCGTTACGTCGATGTTGCGGAGGTTATGCTCTCGCGCCCCGCGAACGATGAGCGCTTCTTCTGGCATAGCATTCTAAGTTCGCTGGTTGCAGAGGCGGATACAAGTCACGCCACTAGGGCATGTGGGCGATGTCAGTATTATCTTGTCGCAACTCTACTCAGGGCTTCACGTTGGCTCATACGGATGCTGTTGTTGTTCTAACGACGATCGCCACGAACGAAGAAGCGGTAACGTTGATCCGCGAGCTTCTCGATCGCAGGCTCATCGCGTGCGGCACCGTCTTGCCGCAATCGCGCTCGATTTACCGGTGGGAAGGTAAAATCGCGGATGAGACTGAAGCGGTGCTTCTGCTGAAGACCCGCTCGGGCTGCGTCGAGGGATTGAGACGCGCGTTCAGCGAGCTTCATCCGTACAAAGTCCCCGAGCTTCTTGCCATTCCGGTTACCGGCGGGCTCGAGCGCTATCTCGGCTGGATCAACAGCGAAACCAGTCTCACAATAGCCTGATTCGGACCCCGCGTGACGCCGGGTACCAACAATGCGTCGGTTTCCGTTACGGTGCTTCGCATATCCTGGCCGCCCTTCCCTCAACAATGACGCGACGAACCATCGCCCTCGGCATACTCGGACTATGGGTCGTCGGCCTCGCCCTTCTATATAGAAGGAGCACCTTCCGGTCGCCCGAGCAATCGCTGGCCGAAGCGGGTATGAAAGTGTCACCCGCGACCTACTACTACCGACTCGAGCAGAACAACCAGCAGATTGGCGCGGCGTCGTCGGCGCTCGACACCACCACTGCCCTGCTCGTCGCGACCGATTACGTGCGCGCAGTGGTTCCAGTCGCAAACGACACCCTCCAGATGCAGGCCCGATCGGTAGCGCGCTTCTCGCGCGCGTTGTCGATGAAGGATTTCATTCTCAAGGCCGAAGGCGATCTGAGTCCGTTTCTCCTCCGCGGCGTAATTCAGGGAGATGGCACGGCACGTAGACTTCAGCTGACCACGGAGACTCCGAAGAAACACGCGACCACGGAGGAGTACGACGTAGCCGGCCTGCTGTTCTTCCCGACTGTCGCCCCAATCCCATTGATGCTGGGCACGCCGCGAAAACCAGGAGCGTCGATGCCGATTGGGATGTTCGATCCTCTGACGCGCAGTGTCAGAAACGTCAACCTGCGAATCCAGAAGGATTCACTGTTTACGCTTACTGACAGCGCATCGCTCGATTCCGCGACCGGGCGGTGGGTGAAAGCGCACGAGGACACGGTGCGCGGCTGGCTTATCAGCGGCGACGTCCCGACGATCACCGCATGGGTAGATTCGGAAGGACGTATGCTCGCAGGGAGCGAGCCGGGAGGGATCTCACTCATCCGCACGACGTTCGAGATCGCCTTCGACAACTGGAGACTCGACAGAGCATCAACACGCGAAGGAGCTTCTGCGAAACTCGACTCGGCATCAGTCCCTCGAGCTCGCCGAAAGTAATCGTTAGTCCGGAGTCCGCGGTCCTCTTTACCAACCACGTCCAACGGTCGTCCTTTGGGAGACCCCATGATCGAACTAACCGGACTCACCAAGCGCTACGGATCGTTCACTGCCGTGGACGCCATAGATCTCCACGTGCCGAAAGGCGAGCTGTTCGGCTTTCTCGGTCCGAACGGTGCCGGCAAAACGACGACGCTTCGCATGATCGCCGGAATTCTTCGGCCGACCGCGGGCACCGTTCGCATCAGCGGCATCGACGTCGCAGCCGATCCCACCACGGCCAAGAGCATCCTCGGATTCATTCCGGATCGCCCATTCATTTACGAAAAGCTCACTGGCATCGAGTTTCTGCGTTTCGTCGCCGGCCTGTACAGTCAGAACGGCAAGGACATCGAGCACCGGAGCAGCGAGCTGCTTGCGCTGTTCGACCTCGAAGAGTGGCGGGATGAGCTCGTGGAGAGCTACAGCCACGGCATGCGTCAGAAGCTCATCATCTCCAGCGCGTTCGTTCACAAACCCGACGTCATCGTCGTCGACGAGCCCATGGTTGGACTCGATCCGAAAGCGGCGCGGATTCTCAAGGACCTGTTCCGCGAATACGTGAGGCGGGGTCACACCATCATGATGTCGACGCACACTCTCGAGGTCGCGGAGACGATGTGCGATCGGATCGCGATCATCCAGGCGGGAAAAATCCGCGCGCTCGGAACGATGGACGACCTCCGTGCGGCGTCCACGCAGGGAGATGGAGGGCTCGAGGGTATCTTCCTCCGACTCACGGGAGAAAACGCCGCCCGCGAGTTCGTGGACGTTCTCGATGCCTGAGGCTTTGAAGTCACCGAGCTTCCTTCACCTGCTCTCCCCCAAGTGGCAGAGCATGCGGGCGAGGGCGACGAAGAAAACTGACGGTTCAACCGGGCGGGCATTACTCCTCGGCGTGCTCACCGTGATTTTCTGGGCGCTCATCTTTGCGGTGATCTTCAGACTGCTCAACTACTTCAAGGGCGTTCCCGAGATCGGCCCCCTGCTCGCCGGCAAACTCCTCGGGCTGGTGCTCGTAAGCTTCTTTGGCATGCTTCTCCTGTCGAACATCATCGCCTCGCTCTCGACTTTTTTTCTGGCGAAGGATCTCGACCTGCTCGTCTCCGCTCCGGTGGACTGGCTTCGCCTTTATCTCGCCAAGCTGACGGAGACGTGCGTCTTCTCGAGCTGGATGGTGATCCTTCTCGCCGTACCGATGTTCGTGGCGTACGGCATAGCGTACGACGGTGGCCCGATGTTTATCCTCGTGGTTATTGCCGCATTTGTGCCGTTTCTGATTCTGCCGACTGTTGTCGGATCGGCCATTACGCTACTGCTCGTGAACGCGTTTCCGGCGCGCCGCACACGCGACATTCTGACGGTGATCGGGCTGCTCGCGGCCGGCGGCCTGGTGCTGCTCTTCCGGCTGATGCGCCCGGAGCAGCTCGCGCGTCCCGAAGGATTCAGGTCGCTGATCGAATTCATCGCTGTCCTGAAGACGCCGACGTCTGCGTGGCTGCCCAGCGAATGGGTTCAGGCAGGGCTGATGAGCTGGCTCACTCGTGAGCCCGATTTTCTTCCCTTCTATCTCCTTACCTCGACCTCCGCGGCGTTCCTGATACTCGGCGCAGTGCTGCACCGGCAGTTCTACGTGAACGGGTTCACCAAAGCGCAGGAAAGTGCAGAACGCTGGGCGAAGGAACGAACATCGGACAGCATCTTCAGGCGTCTGCTCGGTCCACTCGGAATCGTGAAGCGCGAGCTGGTCCTCAAGGAAGTGCGGCTTTTCTTCCGCGACACAACGCAGTGGTCGCAGCTCATTCTCCTAGCCGTGCTCGTCGTCGTCTACGTGATCAACATCAAGCTGCTGCCGTCGCGTGGGCAGGGAGTGACATTTTTCGTCGCGAACCTGATTCCATTCCTGAATCTCGTTCTCGCCGGATTCGTTCTGGCATCCATCGCCGCGCGTTTCATCTTCCCTGGAATCAGCCTCGAGGGACGTACGATGTGGCTGCTGCGATCCAGTCCGCTGGCGATGCGCGAGCTCCTCTGGTCGAAGTTCTGGGTAGGTACGATTCCGCTGCTGGTGATGGCGGTCTCGCTCGTCACGGTGACGGGATTCCTGATGCACGTGAGCGATTTCATAATGATCGTGTCGATCTTCACGATCACGATGATGACGTTCGGGATCGCGGGTCTCGCTGTGGGCTTCGGCACGATGTACCCCCGCTTCGAGACCGAGAACGCGGCGCAGATCCCCACCTCGTTCGGGGGCCTGCTCTTCATGATGGCGGCCATCGTGATGATAGGGACCGTCATCACCCTCGAGGCGCGGCCGGTATTCAGCTATCTCGCGTCACGCGCATTTGGAGCGCCGACTGATCCGATGGAGATGGTGATCGGCTTCGGCGTGGCGGGAATTGTCTGTGTCGTCGCTACGCTGATTCCAATTCGTATAGCACTCCGCCGCTTGGAAGCACTCGAGGTTTAAGGCGACCGTACGCCTGCACATTTCGAGGGTCGTGATTCTACGCCGCCAGGCGCGCCCCACAATTCGAGCAATACCGCGCATCGCTCTCCGGCCGTGGACCGCATGTAATGCACACCGGGCCTCCTCCCCCCCTCATCGCCGTTACCGCCCGGTGTGTGTACGTCTCCTTGAGCGCCGCATAATCAGCGTCGGACAATTTTCCCGTTTCGCGATCGAACTCGATTTCCCGCAGCGCATCGAGCGCCGGATTGCGGTCGGTCTCGCCGTCACCGTTCTGGCGATCAGGCGTCGGCGACGCAACTGGCGGACTACTCGTGAACAGTGGATAGAGCACGAATGACAGCGCGCCAAGCGCGAGCAGTGTCCCGAGAAGCAGGGCGGTCAACTGTCATTCCTAAGCGCGGCATCGATCGCGTCTCGTTCCGCCGGCGTGGCATCGCTCGGCACGGTCGCTGCCGCGTGCTTCAGCGCCGCGCGTGCACCCCAGCGCCGAATCAGCGTGTACAGCACTATCGCCCCCGCTGCGATGACCACCGACGGAGTCAGGTAGCCGAGCCAGTTGAATCCCGCCTTGACCGGTGACATCAGGACGCGCTCGCCATACACGTCCTGAAACGCGCGGAGTATCTCGGCTGCGCTGTATCCTCCGGACACGAGCGACATGACATCCGAGTGCATCCGCGGAGAGACGCTGCAGGAGAAGTCCGTTGTCCGGCACGTGTATACGTCGAGCGGACATCCGCACTGGCACTTGATCTGGTGCTCGAGATCGTCGCGCTGAGCCACCGACATCGACGCGGCGGCGTTTGGTTTTGCCGCGAGCTTCGCGGGTTGATACGCATCCTGCTGCATCGGGCCGGAGAATGTCTGCGTCACCTGCTGCGATTTGGCAGCGGCAGCTCTCGCCGAGATGATGCCGATGCCCGACGTTAGAGCGACGAGAAATTCCCGCCGGCTCGGCATCAGGCTCCTACCAGCTCGCGCTCAGGCTCCGGAGAGAGACCGGGCTCCATTCTCGCGGCGTACCCGCCCTGCACTCCGCGACGGCGCGCCTGCGGCCACATCACGATCAGCCCGCCGATCACCATCAGAATCCCGCCCAGCCACACCCAGCGCACAAGTGGATTGAACGTGACGCGGAGCTCGGCACTCTCGTCGCCGCGCACGCCGGCGAGAACGATGTAGACGTCTTCCCTGAAGGAGCCTCTGATCCCGACCTCTGTCGAAGGCTCAAAGGTCGGTGTGCCGCGGCTGTCGACATGCTGCCGCTTCTCGCTCGTCATCACACCTGCGGGTTTCCCATCGCGACTGACATCCAGAGCGATCGCCGTCACCTCGCGGTTGAGCACGTTGTACGTCGAGACCCCCTGGCTGACGAAGCGCCAGCGCTGGCCCCACGGATCCGTCAGCTCGTGCGCCTCACCTGCCTTGAACGTGAGATCGTGTTCCGTCTTGAAGGCGAGTCCCGCGAACGCCGCAAAGATGACCACGATTCCCATGTGCACGATGTAGCCGCCGTAACGTCGCCGATTGCGCGCGACCAGCCGATTGAATGCGGTGAGTACTCCCTCGCGGTACATCCTGCGCCGAGCTCCGACTCCCTTGTAGAACTCCTGCGTCAGCGTCATCGCCACGAAGGCGGCAAACGAGTACGCGATGATAGCAGCGACGTCGCGCATGCCAAGGATCAGCAGAATGAAGGGCGTTGTGATTCCGGCAAGGATGGGTGCGGCGAACTGGCGCTGGAGATTCGATACCGAGGCGCGCCGCCAGGCGATAAGCGGTCCAATTCCCGTAAGAAGCAGCAGCAGCAACCCAAGTGGAATGTTTACGGCATTGAAGAACGGTGGACCCACCGTGATCTTCTCGCCGCGCACTGCTTCGGTGATGATCGGGAAGATCGTTCCCCACAGCACGGAGAACGCAATCCCCACAAGAATGAGATTGTTGTAGAGAAACGCAGCTTCGCGGCTCACCATGCTCTCGAGCTCGGCCTCGGCCTCCATGTCCTTGAGCCGAGTGGTCACCAGATAAGCGCTGGCGACTATGCCCAGCAGGAGGAAGCCGGCGAACCAGTTGCCGACGGGCGATTGCGCAAACGAGTGCACGCTCGAGATGATGCCGCTGCGCGTGATGAAAGTGCCGAAGATCGAGAGCAGGAACGTCGAGACAACCAGCGTGACGTTCCACTTTCGCAGCATGCCGCGCTTCTCCTGCACCATGATCGAGTGCAGGAACGCGGTGTTCACGAGCCACGGCAGGAGCGAAGCGTTCTCGACAGGGTCCCACGCCCAGTAGCCGCCCCATCCCAGCTCCACATAGGCCCACCACATCCCGAGCAGGATGCCGGTCGTGTTGAAGAACCAGGCAACCAGAGCCCATCGCCGCACCGCCGCGAGCCATTCAGTGTCGAGGCGGCGCGTGATCAGTGCAGCGATCGCAAAGGCAAAGGGAATCGTCGTGCCGACATAGCCCAGGTAGAGATTCGGCGGGTGAATCGCCATTCCCGGATTCTGCAGCTGTGGATTCATTCCGCGTCCATCGGGTGGAATCCAATCGAGCCTCTCGTACGGATTGGCGCCGAAGCACATTGTCGCCAGAAAAAAGATCAGGACGAGTGCGAGCGTGCCGGACACGTACGGCATGAGAGTGCGATTGCGCGTTTTGTTTGTATAGATCGCAAGCGCGGAGTAAATCGCGAGGATCAGGCACCAGAACAGGAGCGATCCCGCCTGCCCCGCCCAGAAGGCCGTGAAGAGATACGCCTTGGGGAGATTTGCGCTGGTGAACGACGCGACATACTTGATCGAGAAGTCGTGCGCGAAGAGCGCCGTCCAGAGCCCGAGCGACGCGAGCACGACCATCGCCAGCGTCGCGTAAATCGCCCGCTCTCCACTCGCGACGAGGTCGCGCCGAGCGAGTGCGCCGCCCGCGAATGACACCGTTGCCGCCCAGGCCGCCATGAGGAGGGCGACCCAGAGCGACAGCTCACCAACGAGAATCACGCCCGCTTTTCCGCCGCTCTATAACCCGGCGTTGACTTGTATTTGTCCTCGCCCTTTTCAGGGGCGTTTTCGTAGCGGGACGCGCACTTGGCGAGGAGCGTCGTCGCGCGGAAGGTCCCATCGCGCCCGAGACGGCCCTCCACGACTACGTCCACGCCGTCGGTGAACGTATCCGGCGTGATGCCGCGATAGATGACGTTGTACGACTTCGCACCGTCGGTCATCAGGAATGCGACCTCGCGCCCGCCGGGCTGCCGCACAATCGAGCCGGGCACCACACGTGCGCCCACTTTCACGCCCGTGTTGAAAAACGTCGGATCGGAGACCGTTTTCGCGGAGAGCTCTGCGGGCGTCAGATAATAGACGGCCGTATCACGGATCGAGCTGGCCATCAGGTAGCCGGCAGTGCCGAGGACGAGGAGTCCTCCACCGAGGAACTTCGTGCGCGCTTTCACGAAGTGAATATAGCCTTGGGGCTAATTAGCGACTACGCCGGCTGGATCGACACTGACCAGGAAGCGACCACGAAGCACACGAAGGACACGATGTCAGTGCTGCGTCGATCGAAGGATGAGCGCGGCGGCCCCGGCCCCGGCTGCGTCCCAGGTCAGGTCGGGGATGCTGAAGATGCCTTTTGTCCTCTTGTCGTAGAGCTCGCGCGCCAAAGCGAATGCGGCCGTCGTTGCGATCGCTCCCGCGAAGGCAGTGTTGCGTCCCGCACCGGTCGCCTGGAGCCCGCTGAACGCGAGGCTCTCGATGAACGCCGAAATAAAGAAGTGTTTGATCTTGTCCGGGCCGGACCAGCTGTCCCTTGCTGCGCGCTTTGAAATCGATTTCACGAATACCGCGATCTCATCCATCAGCTTCGGAACCACAGCCAGAGTCGAGTCGCCGTATTTCGGCATCTGTGCCACGCGGTCGCCGCTCACTTCCTTGAGGATGTGGTTCATTCCCTCGATCGTAACGAAGCGCGCATCTGAATTGGCCGAAGCGAGCAGCTTCGCATCTTCCATCGAGGTCTGAATGTCTGTCGTGCCTTGAACGACCAGAATCGGAATCTCGAGCTTGGCGATTTCGACAGCCGGGTCGTAGCTGAACCACGACACGAGATACGGCAGGACGCTCGGGCGAAACAGCATCGGTAGAACCGTCGGCGGCGGGTTGGGAATCGTTCCGCTCGAGAGCTGATCGAGGATCGCTTGAGTTTGCGCGAACAGCTCCGGCGGGAGCTGCGGCTTGAGCTGCTCGGCGAGGATGTCCGCGGCTTTTCTACCAGTGCCCTCGAGCGACACGTACGCATCGGCGCCGGCGCCGCGCGCTGCAACCATCCCGATGAGTGACCCTTCGCTATGACCGACGATCGTCACCGTTGAAAACCGCTGGTCCTCGCGAAGCTGCTTCACCCACGCCGCCGCGTCCTCGATGAAATGGGTGAAGCGAAGGTCCGCCTCCCCCGTCATGGCGGCTCTGCTCGCGGCAATTCCCCGTTTGTCGTAGCGGACGGAGGCAATTCCGCGCGCCGCCAACCCCTCGGCGAGCATCCTGAGACTGTTATTCGCGCCCGGAATCGCGGGGCTGTTGCCATTCCGGTCCGTTGGGCCGGAGCCTGCAATAATCAACACGACGGGCACGGGAGTCCCCGCCGCAGGCAGTACGAGAGTGCCGGAGATCTCGCCGGTAGCCGTCTTGAGTGTGACCGGCTCCTGAGTCATCGCGAGGGGCGCCGCGCTCGTTACAACGACAGCGCCCGGTACCACGGCGTCAGTCGGCGCAGCGGATCGTGTTGCGCAGCCGGCCAGAAATAGAATCGCGGCGGCGCCCAGAATTTTTTCGTGATTGTTCATCAATTCTCCCCGTCAGTCGCCGGATTGTTCGCCCAGTACAAGGCAGTGTTCACAGCCCGGCGCCATCCAGCCCGCGCGCGAGCGGCATCCGATCGTGACATGACCGGAGCAAACCGTGAGTACTCGCGAATGGCGAGAAACTCCTGCGCGTTCTTCCACACTCCCGATGCAATTCCGGCGAGTCCCGCCGCTCCGAACGCTGTAGTCTCGACCATCTCGGCGCGCTCGACTTCGACGCCGAGTATGTCGGCCTGAAACTGCATCATCCAGTCGTTCACGGCCGCCCCTCCATCTACTCTCAAGCGCGAGAATGGGACTCCGCTGTGATCCCGCATCGCATCGAATACGTTCGCGGTCCCGTACGCCATTGCTTCCAGCGCGGCGCGGGCGAGGTGTGCGCGAGTCGTTCCGCGAGTGAGGCCCGTGATCGTTCCGCGCGCCTCGGGCTGCCAGTGCGGCGCCCCAAGCCCTGCGAGGGCCGGCACGAAATACACGCCGTCGTTCGCTTCGAGTGAGCGGGCGAGAGACTCGGTCTCCGCCGCCGCTGTGATTATCCCGAGTCCGTCGCGAAGCCACTGCACTGCGGCGCCGGCGATGAAGATCGACCCCTCGAGAGCGTAGGCGTAACCGCCCTTCGCGTCGCACGCGACTGTCGCCAGCAATCCGTCACCGGCCACGGGCCGGATCTCGCCGGTGTTGAGAAGCAGAAACGCTCCGGTCCCGTACGTGTTCTTCGCTTCGCCCGCGCTCCAGCAACCCTGCCCGAAGAGTGCCGCCTGCTGGTCGCCGGCAACGCCCCTGATCGGAAGCTCGACGCCGAAATGTTCGCTCGCCGCTACGCCGAATTCTCCGCTCGACGGGCACACCGAAGGCAGCATGCCGCGGGGAACGCTGAACAGAGTGCAGAGCTCTTCGCTCCAGTCCCGCTGTCCGATGTCGAACAGGAGAGTTCGCGACGCATTGGTCGGATCTGTCGCATGCACCGCTCCGCCCGTCAGTCTCCAGATCAACCAGCTGTCGATCGTACCTGTCGCAAGCTCGCCGGCATCCGCCCTCTGCCGAATCTGCGGATCGGTCAGGAGATGTTCGAGCTTTGTGGCCGAGAAGTAGGGGTCGACCGGGAGACCCGTCAGCGCTGTGATGCGCTCGGCGTTAGGGGCAAGCTCACGGCATCTCGCCGCGGTACGACGGTCCTGCCAGACAATGGCTCGAGAGACCGGCTCTCCGGTCTTGCGATCCCATACGACGACGGTCTCGCGCTGATTGGTGATGCCGATTGCTTCCGGCTTCACGCCGCTCGTCGCGATCGCCTCGCGTGCGCCTGCGATGGTCCGCTCGAATATCTCGTCGGCGTCATGCTCGACCCACCCCGGCCGCGGAAAATGTTGCGTGATCTCCCGATAACCGCGCCCCGCGACGCGGCCATCTTCACCTACGACGAGGGACGTCGAGCCCGTGGTTCCTTCGTCGATCGCAAGGATGTATCGCATCTACTCTGCGCGCCGCTCTTTCCGGCGCTCCGGGAAATACGCGGCCAGAAACTCTATCAGCGCCGTCTCTTCCGCTGTGTGCTTGAAGCGAGAACGCCGACTGGAGGGCTTACGCGGGTGCTTTACAAGAATTGTTGACCCGTTTTTGAGGTAGCGTGTGACCAGAATCGGGTGCACGTACGATTTTCGACAGATTGCAGGCGTATTTCCGAGCTCCGCCGCGACGAATCTGACGGCGGTAGCGACCGTTTTCTTGCGCGCATTTTCATTCGGAGCCTTCCCGAGATCTGCGAGAACGATGGCCATCCGCAAGGTGCCGCCCCAAGTTCGAAAGTCCTTGGCCGTGTACGGAAAATCCGCGAGGCTCCGAATGTAGTCGTTCACATCGCGGGCGCTTATGTGGAACCACTCCCCATCCTTCTCGTAACGGAACAATCTTTGGCCGGGGGTCAGGAGGAGGGAGCGAACAAAATCCGCCATCATTGGCGAGGCTTCGTAGCGACGCTTTTGCTGTATTGATTGCTTGCCGCGGTAGTCAAACCGTATTGTGTCGTCGTCGTCGACGGTAACGTGCGACTTTTGTAGTGTGGTTACCCCGAATGTGTTGTTTTCCCTCTCGTACCGGTCACTTCCAACTCTGAAGAAAGCATCGGATATGAGGAGCACGATGCCGGCGCAGACTCGCTGCTTCGAGAAGTCGCGCCGGCCGAAGTCCTTGCGGAGGGTGCGGCGAAGCACAGGGAGGTCACTCGCGAGTTGACGTACGCGGTAGTGCTTGGCGAGCTCTCCCTTTTGCACGGCACGTGTGTGGTATCGATACTGCTTGCGCCCGCGCGCATCGAATCCCCACGCCTGGATCGGTGATTTCGGACTCACCGCGACGTGGACGTCCCGCCACGCCGGCGGAATCCGCAGAAGGTCGATTCGCTCCCGGTCCTTGCCGGCGCGCACCGGCCGCCCCTTCGGCCCGACGTACCGGAAGCCACTCTCCTTCGAGCCTTTTCGCAGAATCCACCGCTGTGCCATGCATCCTTTCGTTGGAGGCGGACCACTCACCGGCCGCGTTACATTACAGCGCTGGAAGAGCTACCTCAACTCGCGCTCAATGTCATACCAGTCAGTGACGCTCGACACCGACGGCGGGATTGCCACTCTCACCGTCAATCGCCCCGACAAGCTGAATGCTCTGAACGCCGCAACAATGGCGGAGCTGAGCTCGGCAATCGACGAAGTACGAGCGCGCGACGACATCTCCGGGCTGATCGTTACCGGCGCCGGCCGCGCGTTCGTTGCCGGAGCGGATATTTCGGAGCTCGCGAATGCAACAGCCGTTTCTGCTCGCACCCTCGCACTCGAGGGGCAACGGATTTTCCGCCGCTTCGAGACATCGCCCAAACCCGTCATCGCCGCAGTGAACGGCTTCGCACTCGGCGGCGGATGCGAGCTCGCGCTTGCATGCCACATTAGAATCGCTTCCGAGCAAGCAAAATTCGGCCAGCCGGAGGTAAAGCTTGGCACGTCGCCCGGCTATGGCGGAACGCAGCGGCTGGCGCGTCTCGTAGGAAAGGGCCGCGCACTCCAGCTCATCCTTACCGGTGAGACGATCGACGCCGCCGAGGCATATCGCATCGGTCTCGTAAATCGCGTCGTGCCCGCTGATTCGCTCGCTGACTCGGCCACAGCCTTGCTGAGACAAATCATCGCCAATGGACCTCTGGCGATCGCTGCGTGCATCGAGGCGGTGGAGCTTGGACTCGATATGTCCCTCGAGGGGGGGCTCGCGCTCGAGGCCACGCACTTCGGTATGCTCGCCGCAACCAGCGACATGAAGGAAGGAACGAAGGCCTTTCTCGAGAAGCGAGCGGCCGAGTTCAAGAGGAAGTGAGCGAGCCGCGGGTCTGGCTGCGTCGGGCGGCCACTCGCGATTTCAGAAATCTGGAGAAGGTGGATCTGGATTTACCTGAAACCGGGCTTGCCCTGATCGGCGAGAACGGTCACGGCAAGACCAATCTGCTCGAGGCGATCTATTACCTGCAGATTCTCCGGAGCGTTCGCGGCGCGCGAGACCAGGACCTGGTTCGGTTCGGCACGCGGGGCTTTCATATCGCTCTCGCTGTCCGCACACACGGCGATCACGACCTCGGCGTGGGATTCGACAACGCTGGCAAGCGGAAGCGTGTAACCCACGACGGTCTCCCGCTGCCAAGGATGAGTGATGCGTTCGGGGGGCTGCCGTCCGTGATGTTCTCACCGCGTGATATTCAGCTCATCGCCGGGGCACCAGGCGAAAGGCGACGGTACCTCGACCTCGTGCTAGCGCTCACGTCGCGAAGATACCTGATGGCACTTCAGCAGTACCGGGCTTCGCTTCTTCAACGCAACGCCGCGTTGCGCGAGGCCGGGAAACAGGCTGATCGAGAAGATGCGGTCGCTGCGTGGGAGCCGGCGCTCGCTGAGTCCGGCGCGACGATATTCTGCGAGCGTACTCGGTGGGTGTCGAATCATTCAGCCGAATTCACGAGGATCTGCACCGCAATCGGCGAGGAGGACGAGCAGCGCATGACTTATCGGACATCGCTGTCGCGGGACATCTCGCCGATGGAGGCACTCGCTGCTGCCCTGCAGCGACAGCGTCCCACCGACATTCGGCGCGGAATGACCCATTCGGGCCCACACCGCGACGATCTCCATCTCACGCTCAGCGACCGCGACTTGCGCGCGTTCGGCTCCGCCGGCCAGCAGAGGACGGCAGCCATAGCGCTGAGGATGCTGGAGGCGGCCACTCTTCGCGCGGAGTGTGGACTCCAGCCGTTGCTTCTGCTCGACGATCCACTCGCCGAGCTGGATCTCAGGCGGTCGGCGAGAATTCTGGCACTGCTCGGCAGCGAGGGCCTGGGCCAGACTATCCTCGCCGTCCCGCGCGAGAGCGACATTCCGCCCGAGCTCCTGTCGCTTGATCGTGCGCGCATTCAGTCGGGACGGATCGCAAGGACGGATTCGTGAAGGAAAAACGCAGGCGTCCAGAGGGGCTCCAAAAACTCCCTCGGCCGGAGAGCCTCAAAAAGATTCTTTCGGAATACCTCGACACGAAGGGCCTTACGCGCCGCGTAAATCAGGCGAATGCGATCGACGACTGGGCAGAAGTCGTCGGCCCTCAGATCGCAAAGGTCACGGAAGCCCTTTCGGTCACCCCGGACGGCACAATTTTCGTCGCCGTGACGACCAACGGATGGATGACGGAGCTGTCGCTGATGGAGCCCGAGCTGGTGCGAGCGCTGAACTCTCACGCAGGTGGCTGGCGCGTCAGAAAAATCCGTTTCCGGCTCAAGGGATAAGTTATTTGGCGACAAGGGCTTAGTCCGCAAGATTTAGTTTGCTATCGGGCGCGATCCGCGCTAAATTGAGAAGAATCCGGGCGGGTCTCGTTTCGGGACGTGTTCGGTGCCTTCCTATCCGTTCAACCCGCACATAATGCCGAAGACTGCCACGGCCCCCCAGACCCGCTACGACGCTGGCCAGATTCAGGTTTTGAAAGGTCTGGATGCCGTTCGAAAACGCCCCGGGATGTATATCGGCTCGACCTCCTCCCGCGGCCTCCACCACCTCGCCTACGAGGTCGTAGACAACTCCATCGACGAAGCGCTCGCAGGACACGCGAGCAAGATCAGTGTCGTGATTCACGCCGACGATTCGATCACTGTCGCGGACAATGGGAGAGGCATTCCCGTCGATCTGCATCCGACCGAAAAGATTCCCGGCGTCGAGCTCGCGATGACGGTGCTCCACGCCGGCGGCAAGTTCGATAAGAACAGCTACAAGGTTTCGGGCGGACTCCACGGCGTCGGCGTCTCGGTGGTCAATGCGCTTTCGGAGGAGCTCAAGGTGTGGGTCAAGCGCGGCGGGAAGGAGCACTACATGGATTTCGTGCGCGGCCACACGAGAACCCAGCTCTGCGTTCGCGGAAAGACTGCGCCCGGCGACAGCGGCACGAAGGTGTGGTTCAAGCCCGACCCCGAGATCTTCACGGAGCTGCGGTACGACTACGCTACTCTGGCGAACCGCCTGCGCGAGCTCTCGTACCTCAACAAGGGCGTCGAGATCAGGCTTGGTGACGAGCGCGAGGGCCAGGAGAAGCAGGAGACCTTCATGGCGAAGGGCGGCCTGAAGGAGATGATCCAGTTCCTCAACTCGTCGAAGAAGCCGCTCCACCAGGAGATCGTCTACATCGACACGCGGCGCGACGACATCGGAATCGAGCTCGCCTTCCAGTACAACGACGGCTACAACGAGAACGTCTTCTCGTTCGTCAACAACGTCAACACGCACGAGGGCGGAACGCACCTCACCGGTTTCAAGGCTGCGCTCACGCGTACGATCAACGCGTATGCGACGAAATCGAACGCTCTGAAGAAGGCTGACTTCACGCTGAGCGGCGACGATGTCCGCGAGGGACTGACGGCGGTCCTGTCAGTGAAGGTCAACGAGCCGCAGTTCGAGGGTCAGACCAAAACCAAGCTCGGCAATTCCGAAGTCGAAGGCGCGGTGAAAACAGTCGTCAACGAGATGCTCGGCGCATACCTCGAGGAGCATCCGCGCGTCGCGAACATCATCATCGAAAAGGCCGTATCGGCCGCGCGTGCGAGAGAGGCTGCCCGTAAGGCGCGCGATCTCACGCGCAAGAAGTCGGCGCTCGACGTTGGGAACCTTCCCGGCAAGCTGGCCGACTGCTCGCTCAGCGATCCGTCGCTCTGCGAGATCTACCTCGTCGAAGGCGACAGCGCCGGCGGCTCGGCAAAGCAGGGTCGCAACCGCGCATTTCAGGCGATTCTGCCGCTGCGTGGCAAGATCCTGAACGTGGAGCGCGCTCGCATCGACCGAGTCCTCGGAAACGAAGAGATCAGGACGATCATCACGGCGATCGGCGCCGGGATCAAGGACGAGTTCTCGATCGAGAACGTGCGCTATCACAAGTGCATCCTGATGACCGATGCCGACGTCGACGGTGCGCACATTCGCACGCTTCTGCTCACGTTTTTCTTCCGTCAGATGCCGGAGCTGATCGAGGCGGGGTATGTGTACATCGCGCAGCCGCCTCTGTATCGCGTTGCGAGGGGCAAGGAGGAGTTCTACGCCTACGACGAGAGGGAGCGTGAGGAGTACGTCGCCCGTCTCGGGAACGGCGACGGCAAGAGCACGGTGAACATTCAGCGGTACAAAGGGCTTGGCGAGATGAATCCGCTGCAGCTCTGGAATACGACCATGGACCCTGAGACGCGTACGATTCTAAAGGTCACGATGGAAGACGCGGTGCTCGCCGATCAGACGTTCCAGATGCTGATGGGCGACGAGGTCGAGCCGAGGCGGTTGTTCATCGAGCAGAATGCTCGGTTTGCTGGGAACCTCGACATCTAAACAGATCCGCTACCCGTTACCGGAAGAAAGGGTCACCCGCGCGTGGAAACCCACGGAGTCCAGTCGACGCAATGCCCGTCGACGCCCCCAACAAACAGGACAACGCGCGCGGTCACCGCAAAGAAGACGCGCTGAAAGAATAGAGTCGTACTCAGTGGCAGAGTCCAACCACCCCCGCCGGGTCAATCCGGCGGCGCTTTCCATTTTTCGCGGACCTTTGCCGTGATGCGATGCGAGATCAGCTCCAGCGCCGGCAGTGCCGCGTCCGCGATCTGGATGGCCTCCGACAATGCCTTCCTGCCGACGGCGATCCCGCGATCGTCGCGCGCGTGAATCGAGCCGATGGGCTCGTCCTTCTCCACGTAATCACCCGGCTTCACGGGGATCACGAACCCAACGGCGGGATCGATCGAATCCTCCATCGTCCGGCGGCCGCCCCCAAGAGAGATAATGCCGTGGCCGACCACCCGCGGCGAGACGCGTGCAACGTATCCTGCGCGGGGCGAAAGGTAGTCTGCGCGAGCGGGTGACGTCGGAAGAATCCGCTGGTCTTCGGTCACACGAGGATCGCCGCCCTGCGCTTCGATTATCTCGCCGAACTTCTCGAGAGCGCGGCCGGAGGTGATAGCCTCGCGCATGAGCGGCCAGGCATCGGCAACCTTCGAAACCTTCTTGGCAAGAAAAAGCATCTCGGCGCCGAGTGCGTAGGTCACTTGCATCAAATCGGCGGGACCATGCCCCTTCAGGGCCGCGATCGACTCTACCACCTCGAGTGAGTTTCCGCAGGCAAATCCAAGCGGACGATCCATCGCCGTAAAGAGCGCCACCGTTGGACAGTTTCGCCGTGCCCCCAGGTCGATCATCGCACGCGCCAGGGCGAGCTCGCTCTTTTCATCGGTGATGAAGGACCCCGACCCGCGCTTGATGTCGAGCACCAGGCCGGTGAGACCCTCCGCGAGTTTCTTGCTCATGATGCTGGCTGCAATGAGCGGAACGGCTTCGACGGTCGCGCTCGTGTCGCGAAGAGCGTAGAGCTTTCTGTCGGCAGGTGCGATCTCACCGGTTTGTCCGATCAGGGCGCAGCCGATCTTCTCTATCTGCTCCCTCGCCTCAGCAAGCGAGAGATCCGTGCGGAAGCCAGGTATGGATTCGAGCTTGTCCAGCGTTCCACCGGTGTGTCCCAGTCCACGCCCCGACATCATCGGCACGGCGACGCCGAGCGAGGCAATGAGGGGAGCGATCACGAGCGACACCTTGTCGCCCACTCCACCGGTGGAGTGCTTGTCGAGCCTCGGGCCGGGAATGTGCGAAAGGTCGAGCACCGATCCGCTCGCGAGCATCGCGTCGGTCAACGCGTACATCTCTTCGCCGTCGAGCCCGCGAAAGAAGATTGCCATCAGAAGCGCCGACATCTGATAGTCGGGGACATCGCCTGCAGTGTACGCGTTGATCAGCTCGTGCCATTCGGCGTCGCTGATGCGCCCCCCGTCGCGCTTCCGCTCGATGAGACGCGGGACGATCATTCGGCGTCAGTCGGTGTATCGCAGACCTGGGCTCGCAATATCTCGTCTCCCGGAGAATGGATGCGCGTAGGTGTATTGACCACAGTAATGCTTCTCGCGGCGGGCGGCGCCGTCCGGTCTCAGACCGTTGATGAAGAGATCAGAGCCGGCAACCGCGCATACGATGCCCGGGATCTGACTACCGCGCTGGATCGATACGAAAAAGCGATTGCAGCCGAGCCGAAAAGCTACGAGGCGCTGTGGAAGGCGTCACGCACGGCGATCGACCTGGGCCGTCCCGCTTCGACCGCTGCGAAGCGCAACGCGTTGTTCTCGAGCGCCGAACAATATGCGCGAAGAGCGGTCGCGGCGAATCCCGGCGATGCTGAGGGTCATTTTGTTCTCGCGTGGGCACTGGGCAGGACTGCACTCTCGCAAAGTCCCAGAGGCCGGGTGAAATACGGCACAGAGGTTCGATCGCACGCTCTGGAGTGTCTCCGTCTCAAGTCCGCCCACGCAGGGTGTCTTCACATTATGGGGGTGTGGAACGCGGAGATCATGAGGCTCAACGCAGTTGTCCGACTCATCGCCAGGAACGTGCTCGGGGGACGGGCGTTTGGGAGTGCCAGCTGGAAGGAGGCGGTCCGGTATATGGAAGCGGCCGTCGCAACGGAGCCGGAGCGCATAGTGCATCGACTGGACATGGGGGAGATCTACCGCGACGTCGGGGAGAAGCAGAAAGCCCGCGAGCAGTTCGAGACGGGCTTGAGCCTTCCCGCGACTGACTACAACGATCCCCGCTTCAAGGCGGAGATCCGCCATCACCTCGACCGGCTCGGGACTTAGGTAGAAGGCCGGTTCGCCACTTAGGAGGAAGCGGCGCCTCCGCTACTCGGGCGGAACCCGCGCGTCCCGCTCGGCCCTCTGGCGGTCGACCAGTTTCTGCTCCCGTTTCCTGTGACGCTCGAGGTCATGCCTCCGTCTAAGTGCTGAGGCTCGGCGAAGCTCGCGGGCGAGCTTATCCCAGGGCCTGTCCCTTCCACGCAGATGACGGAAGCGGTCCCGGATGTTGTCGCGGACATCCTCGCCGCTTAGAGGCGCGGCCAGCAGAGCAACAGCGGCTCCGATAGCGACGCCGACGAGGATGCCGACGCCGAGCATGCTGATCGCGCCCTTATCGGGCACATTGCGGTAGGGTGACCCGGTAGCCCGGGGTTTCGGTTGAGTCTCAGGCTGCGATTTACGGCGGGGTAAATCCTCGCCGGGTGGGGTCGTATTCATAGCCGGGAAGAGAGGATGGTAAGAATTTTGCTCTTCGCTGGTGGGTTGCAATACCCATGCGAGGTAACCGGATGAGTGAATCTGGTAAGACTATACTGCTCGTCGAGGACAATGAGGACAATCGAATCGTCTATTCCACCATTCTGAGGCACTTCGGCTACAACGTCACCGAAGCGTGGAACGGTGAAGAGGGCATCTCGAAAGCGAGGTCCGGAAAGCCGGATCTCATCCTGATGGACATTTCCATTCCGATCATCGATGGATGGGAAGCGACGCAGGTGCTGAAGCACGATCCGGCGACGAAACACATTCCGATAATCGCCTTGACGGCGCACGCGCTGGCCTCGGATCGCGAGAAAGCCTTCGAAGTGGGGTGTGACGGATATCTCGCGAAGCCTTGCGAGCCAAGAGCGGTCGTCGCGGAGGTTCAGCGATTCCTGGGCCGCAATAATGGGCACTGAAGGACCGAAACAGTACGATTCGAAGAAAAGACTAC
Source organism: Gemmatimonadaceae bacterium (assembly GCA_035633115.1). Taxonomy (NCBI): domain Bacteria; kingdom Pseudomonadati; phylum Gemmatimonadota; class Gemmatimonadia; order Gemmatimonadales; family Gemmatimonadaceae; species Gemmatimonadaceae bacterium. The sequence continues at coordinate 32,028 of DASQFN010000112.1, forward strand.
TCGTTGTTGACGACCACGAGGACAATGTCGAGGTGCTGCGGGCGCGCCTCGAGGCCCGCGGCTACGAGGTAAAGGGCGCCAACGACGGCCAGGCCGCGCTCGACATGGTCGACCACTGGGTCCCGGACCTCATCCTGCTCGACGTAATGATGCCCAAGGTCGACGGGCTCGAGGTCGTCCGCCGAATCAAGGCGAACGAATCGCTGCCGTTCATACCCGTTATCATGCAGACCGCGCTCGACTCGACAGAGCGCATCGTTGCGGGGTTCGAGGCCGGCGCGGACGACTACGTCACCAAGCCGATTAATTTTGCGGAGCTCGAGGCCCGAGTTAAGTCGCTCCTCCGAATAAAGGCGCTTCAGGAGGCGCTGGCGGAGCGGGAGCGCGAGCTCTCCGAGATGAACGACAAGCTCCTGCATATCTCGCTCACCGATGGGCTGACGGGCATCGACAACCGGCGCTCGCTCGAGCAACGGCTCCACGAGATGTTCGAGCATTCCTACCGGCTGCACGAGCCGATCTCGTCCGTCATGTGCGACATCGACCATTTCAAGAAGGTCAACGACACCTACGGCCACCAGGTGGGCGACGACGTTCTGAAGGAGTTCGCCGGGATCCTCAAGGCAGAAGCACGCGAGATCGACCGTGTCGGGCGTTACGGAGGAGAGGAATTTCTCCTTCTTCTGCCCGGAACCGTTCTCGATTCGGCAGTGACTTTTGCGGAGCGGCTGCGGCACTGTGTTGAGGAGCATACATTTTCGTACGACGGCGGAACGCTCAAGCGAACGATGAGCTGCGGGGTGGCATCATGGCCGCATCCCCGCGTCGCCGATGCCGAAGCCATGCTCCGCGCGGCGGACGATGCCCTCTACGTTGCCAAGGAGCTGGGGCGCAACCGGGTAGTTCGCTTCGACAGCGCAGAGTTCAACGCGCACACCGAACCAGACGCCGAACGGGATGCCACAGAAGCGAGCGGAAACCATCACCTCACCGGCCACGAAGCCAGATCCGGCGTCGCGAGCGGCGCAGCTGAGGGAAGCGCTTAACCGGGCGTCGCACGAGTACTACGTCCTCGACCGCCCCGTCCTCAGCGACAGGGAATACGACGAGCTCTTCCGCGAGCTCCAGGCAATCGAGGAATCACATCCCGACCTGAAAACGCCCGACTCCCCCACCGTGCGAGTGGGTGCGGCACCACAGAGTCAGCTCGCCAAACACACCCACATTCAGCCGATGCTCTCGCTCGGGAACGCGTTCGACGACTCCGAGCTGCAGGCGTGGGAAGAGCGGCTCGTTCGTCTCGCCGGTGAGGAAGTGACGCAGTGTGGTTACACCGTCGAGCTGAAGATCGACGGCACAGCGGTGAGCCTGACCTATGAAGACGGCATTTTCGTAACGGGCGCGACTCGCGGGAATGGCTTGATAGGCGAGGTCGTGACGGAAAATCTGCGAACGGTGCGCGATGTTCCGCTTCGGCTTGCCGGGAAGGCCCCGAAAGGACGTGTCGAAATTCGGGGAGAAGTTTACCTGCCATTCGACAGCTTCGAGCGAATGAATGAAGAGCGTGTCCGCGCAGGCGAGCCCGTGTTTGCGAACCCGCGAAACTCAGCGGCGGGGAGTCTGAGACAGCTCGATCCCGCGGTGTCCGCGAAGCGACCGTTGAGGTTCTTCGGCTACTCCGCCGTGACAAGCGATGGATCTGCCCTTCCCTTCCGCACGCAGTGGGAGCTGCTCGAGGCGCTCGAAGCATGGGGAATTCCCGTTGCACCGCATCGCACGCGCTGCGCCCGCCTGAGTGAAGTCTTCGATTGGGCGCGCGAGGTTGAACACAACCTGCGCGGGAATCTCAACTTCGGGATCGATGGCGGCGTGGCAAAGATCGATGCGCTCGCGTTGCAGGATGAGCTCGGCGTAGTCGGCGGGCGGGAGCCTCGCTGGGCAATCGCTCGCAAGTTCGCGCCCGACATAGGCGAAACTCGCTTGCTCGACATCCGAGTGAACGTAGGTCGAACCGGCGCGTTGAATCCTTACGCGGTTCTCGAGCCCGTGGAGATCGGTGGCGTGATTGTGAGGCAGGCGACGCTTCACAACGAGGATCTCGTGCACCGGAAGGACCTGCGAATCGGAGACATCGTGCAGGTCAAGCGCGCCGGCGAAGTGATTCCGCAACTGATCGGCCCTGTTCCGGAGAAGAGCGAGCCGCGCGGGCCGCAATGGCGAATGCCGAGGAAGTGTCCGTCGTGCGGCACGCCCGTCGAGCGTGACGAGGAAGAGGTGGCGATTTATTGCCCGAACGTCGCCTGCCCCGGCCGACAGCTGGAAGGACTCGTTCACTTCGCCTCGCGCGGAGCGATGGATATACGAGGCCTCTCGTACTCACGCATCGAACAGCTGATCACCGAAGGGTTGGTTAAGGACCCGGCCGACTTGTACTGCCTCGAGCCCGACCAATTACTCGCACTCGAGGGATACGCCGAGAAAGGGACTGACGCGCTTCTCTCGGCGATCGCCGCTTCGAAGCAGCAGCCGCTTTCCCGGCTCCTGCACGCACTGGGCATTAGGCACGTCGGCTCGATGGCCGCTCAGGTTCTCGCGCGGCACTTTGGAACGCTCGATCGCCTCGCTGCCGCGTCGCAGCAAGAGATCATGGCTGTGCGCGGCATGGGCGAGATCATAGCCGTCGGAGTCGAATCGTACTTTCGGGATCCCGCGGCGCGCCGGTTGATCGAGAAGCTTCGCACTGCCGGAGTGAACTTCACCGAGCCCCGCCAGGTGGCGTCGGGCGGTGCCCTCAGCGGCAAGATCGTCGTCATTACCGGCGTGCTGCCGACGCTCTCGCGAACGCACGCGACTGAGCTGGTGGAGCAGGCGGGAGGGCGAGTGACGAGTTCGGTCTCGAAGTCCACGAGCTTCCTGGTCGCCGGAGCGGATGCAGGCAGCAAGCTCGCCAAAGCACGATCTCTGAAGGTCGAAATCATAGACGAGGCGGAATTGCTCAAACGCATCGGAAGCTCGCAGTGAGAGCCGACGGGGTTAAACTTCGGGACGCTCATGGCTGAAACGGGGACAGCTCGACTCATCGGAATTGCGATTCCGACTCTGCGTGAATTGCGTGGAGCAACGATTGCATCCCTGTCGGCAGGTCCATCGGGTGAGACGGATGCCGTGGACGCTCTCCGCGAAGCGGGGTACGCCGGAGGAGGGACAGTCTACGAGGCATTCGAGCAATGGCTGCTGGAGCTGGAAAGCTCAGCGGCGCCCGATCTCACACTCGATGAGTTCGGAGAGCGTGCCGCGGAGTACTTTCGTGCAGCGGGCTGGGGACTAGTGGAGTTCGATTCGCGCCACGATGACGGAATCGCAACTTTGACGATCGCAGACTGTTGGGAGGTTGACAGCTCGTCTACGGCACCCGCGCTGTCCTGCCACGTGACCACCGGAATGTTGGCCGCCTTTTTTGGACGGCTGGCCGGTTATCCGGTCTCGGTGATGGAGACAGAGTGTTCCTCGACAGGTGCGGAGCGATGCTCGTTCATACTCGGCAATTCCCATGTGATGACTTTCAAGTGGGAGGAGCTGGCCTAGTTCCGATCTCGGACGATGACCTTCCGGCTACGGTGGCGATCTATTGAATTCGCTTTCAGTTCAGTTAGGTGTTAACCGTGTATTGTTCAGCAAGCACGTCTCATACTCAACGGTTTCTATGGATTTTAAGGCGGACTTTGAGCGGAAACTAGGGGAGCACAATCTCAAATTCGACGTCCGAGCGGTGATCACGGGTGATGGGCAACTCTATCCACTGGGTTCGGATACAAAAGTCCTCAGCAGCGTGTTCGAGCTCGTGACGCGACCGCTAGTTTACGAAATCGCGTCCGAACATGGCCTCAAAGTTCGAGAAGCCACTGCCCAAAATGTTTATCCGGATTTCACGCTGATGGAAGACGTAGAGGATAAGGCAAAGATTGCAGTCGATGTGAAAACTACGTACAGGATCGTCGATTCAGGTTGGAAATGCAGTTTTACGCTAGGTAGCTACACCAGCTTCATCCATGCGCATCGAAAGAAGAAGAACATCGAATTCCCTTTCGACCATTACGCGAAGCATTGGATCATAGGGTATATCTACAAGCGGAAAGCACCTGAGGAGACGGGGACCTACGTATACAAGGCGGCCGATCTGAAAAACATCCCTGTGCCGTTCGAGGATGTCGATGTGTTCGTTCAGGAGAAATGGCGAATCGCGGGAACTACGGCAGGGAGCGGGAACACGGCAAATATTGGCAGTATCAAAGGAACCCTTGAAGACTTCCGTAATGGAGGAACACCGTTCCAGTCAGAGGATGAATTTCTCGATTACTGGTGAGGTTACGGTAGGACCAAGTCAGTGCGCGAAGACACATATGGGAACATCGCGGCATATCGCGCGATGAAAAAAGGAGGAGTCTAAATCGACGAAGTGTCGAATAGCGCGAGTTCCTCTGGTATCGGTTGAATGGAATGGGCCATTGGGCGCTCATCGATGTAGAATCGGGGAGCAACAACGAGAGCTTCTTCCATTTCGTTCCGCAGTGCTTCGGTCGGTCCAACGTGGTAGAAATGTTTAATGCACACCGTTGGGTATTCGGCGAAGTGTTTAGCGATGTGGACGTTTTGCCTGTACTTGTTTCCTTTCCAAGTGGAATAAGCAAAACCACCATCGAGCAACTTAAGCGATTGGGCTAGATCGTCGACATCTTGTGACTGCCATCGAGTAAAATAATCAGTGTGCCTGTCGTTATACGGCGGATCACAGTAGACGAAATCCTCACTGGTTGCTAACGCAACGCTGTCCCGCCAGTCGGCAACGACGAACTCCCATGCCTTACCGCGCATCATTTGAGAAACCCAAGCGACTTGGTTTACTATCTTCGTTATGTAAGCGGCAGCAAAACGATCTGGCTTCTTGCAAAAAGGGACATTGAAGCCACCCTTCTTGTTAAAACGCATTACGCCGTTAAAACACGCTCGGTTTAGGAATAAGAAGTCCAGTGGCGAGCCGAGCTCGTTAAACCGCGTCCGGACTTCATAATAGTGCGCGCCTTCCGTGGCGCTGAGCTGAGCACCTTCTCTCTCGAGGAACCCGCGAACCAATGTTGGAGAAAGCTCACCGGTCTGAACAGCCTGATAGAATCTGATCAAATGCTCATTCGTATCCGCCGCGATTGCGCGCAGCGGCCGAAGATTAAATAGAACGACCCCAGAACCTAGAAAGGGCTCAATCCATCGTCCGCTTGTAGCCCAGGCAACATGCTTACGAATCGTTGGCACAATCTTGGTCTTGATTCCCTGCAGCTTGATCGGCGGAGTTTTGACGCCAACGGGGACTCTTTGACTTGCCTCAGGTCTCATCGCGTTTCAAAAGAAAGCGGGAGAGAGAATTGCGATCCACTAGCCAATCGCGTCCAACCTTTTCCGCCTGTAACTGACCATTCCGAATAAGCAATCGAACGTGTTGTATCGTATAGCCGAGCATCTTAGCGGCCTCAGAAGTAGTGACGAACGGAATCTCGTTCACCCGATATTCTCTAGGGAATATAGTGGTAATGCCAGATCTGTGCAAGCGATGTTGTAGGTCGATTCCAACAAGTCAAACTTAGTTTGAGATGGACCTCAGAATTTGCCATGCAATCGCTCAGCGACGCCTAATCGAATTTAGATATAATGGTGTTCTCCGTCAGGTAGAGCCGCATCTCTACGGGCGAACATCAAAAAGCGGCGATGTGATCAGCGGGTGGCTAGTGGATGGTGGGAATGTGGATGGTGGGAATGCGGATGCTGGGTACCGGAGCCGCTGGCGCACCTTCGTTTTAGACGACCTCTCCGATTTAAAGATTCTCGGCGAGCATTTTGCAGCGCCACGTGACGGTTTCAATCCGGCCGATCCTCGTTTCGCCATGGTCTATTGTCGCGTCGACTATTCCTCTGAGAGCCGCTAGGCGAAGCAATATTTCGAAACTATTCGTCCGCCAGCATTCCATTCGATAGCGCTGGGCAAGGCCCTTCCGGCCCCTCCAGGCCAGTAAAGGCCAGTAAAGGCCAGTAAAGGCCCTGTTTCGCTTAACAGGCCGCTTGTTGCCAGACGAAGCGAATTACTTCAGTAGCGCCCACCTAAAGGGCGTGTTGTATTGGAGGGTTACACCAAGATGATCCAGCGCATGGACCGAGTGCTGCGGACGAAGAAGGATGGCCGCGTTGCCCGCTTTGCGGTTCTATTCGTCGAGGATACTTCGGAAGACCCGGCGCAGCCAGCGCACGAGGGACTTTCTCGAGGAGCTAGTGGATGTGGCCGAAGAGCTCAAGACGTTCGCGCCGCGTGCGAATGGTCTCACCCTGAACGCGTACCTTGCGTCGATGCGGCCGCGACGGGGCAACACGCGTACGCTGTCACTTAGTAGTTAGGTCCGTAATGAGCAATGTGATTGACTGGTACTTCACGCGGCACTTCTCTCGCGCCGCTCAACGCCGAGAACGGCATCGTTCTGGCAGCTTCGTTCAGGTCTCGCGAAGCGCATCGGCGTAGGCAGGGTTGAGCACGAGCTCACCGTCGACGATCACCTCGCGGTCCCACGGCAGCACAATCGTGCTCGTCGTTGCAAGTGCATGGAAATCGGGTTCGTACGACCCGGTCCTGAACTCGACGGCAGTTCTCACCTCGCTAGCACCCGCGTTGACGATCGAGCCGACCGCGAGACGCATCGTATCCCCCGAGTCGCAGGTCTCGTCGACGATCAACACCCGCCGGTCGCGGACTTCGACTGGTGCGGCACCGAATATCGCCGGCGTATCCCGGACGGTCTCAGCCCGGAATTTCCGACTCACCATTATGGAATGGAACTCGCATCCGAGCATTGCGGCGATCACGGCGCCGGGAATGACGCCGGCATTCGCCACCCCAACCACAACCTCGGGATCATAGGCGCGTGAGACTTTCAGAGCCAAAGCACGGGAGAGTTCACCGAACAATGGCCACTCTACATGGAGCACTCCCTGAGAGGGATCGACGGCCTTTTTTCGCGGTGACATGAGGGGTAGGTCAAGGTAGCCCCACTACATACTCGATGGTAGATTCGGATCGATGTCATTCTGGAGCCGGCTCGGCGGCGGGAAGTCAAAGAGCGAGCAGAAGCGCCTCGACTACCTGAGCGAGGGGCTGGCGCTCGAGCGTCAGGGCGACTACGATGCCGCGCTGACGTCCTATCAGCTCGCGCTCCGGGACCAGCCGACGAACCATCGCGTGCTCCAGAACATGGCGATCGCCTATTCGCGGACCGGAAGACAGACCGAGGCCATTCGCTGTTACCGGCGCGCGCTCGATATCCAGCCGAAGCTCGCGGGCGCGCACTACGGCCTGGCGTTCCTCCTCCTCCGCCGCGGCGACATCGACGACGCAGCGTTCCATCTGGAGGCTTTTTTGATGGATCCCCCGCCGCCGAGCGCCGAGGCGGAGCGGTGGGTCCGGCATGCAAGAGACACTCTGGAGCGGATTCGCAGCACTCCCGCCGCCGCAGGCGAAGGCGGACCACTGGCGAGTGGCGAATACCCAGAGGTTTCCGAGTAGATGGGCGATGTCCTCGCGATCGTCAGCCAGAAGGGCGGAGTAGGAAAGACAACCACAGCGGTAAACCTCGCTGCGGCCTTCGCGAGGAGCGGTCTCAAGACTCTCGTTGTGGACGTCGACCCCCAAGGCTCGGTGAGGTACGGCGTCGGCCTCCGCCGCGATCAGCAGAACGCAGGGTTTGCCGACTATCTGAATGGGCAGAAGTCGCTGCGCGAAGTCATCCTGCCGACGGCCCTTCCATGGCTGCGTGTGATTCTCGCAGGGTCGGTCACCGATGAAGCGGACCAGACCACGTACCATCAGCTCATCTCCGAGACTTCGATTCTCCCCGACCTGCTGGAGACGGCGCGCGCGCGCTGTCACATCGTTGTCGTCGATTCGCCGCCCGGCCTCGGCCCAATTACGCGTGCTGTGCTCGGGGCTAGCCAGCATGTGATCGTGCCGCTCCAATGCGAGCCGCTCGCGCTTCAGACTACGCCGCAAATATTGCGGGGAATTCAGGATGTAGTCTCGACGAACGAGCAGCTCACTCTCGACGGCATCCTGATGACCATGTACGAGGAAGGCAATCCAGCGAGCGCACGGGTTGTGGATTACGTGCGGCGGCATCTTCCGGCGAACATCGTGTTCGACACGGTGATTCCGAGAACTGTTGCGACCGCGGACGCCTTCGCCGCGGGTCAGCCAGTCGTGTTGCGGTCGCCCGCCGATGCTGCGTCGCAGGCGTACGTTCACCTCGCGCAACAGCTGATCGAACGTTTCTTATGAGCGTCCGACGTAACTCGCCGATCATCGCGATCGGCACGCTTGCCGGACTCGCTGCGTTTTCTTCATGCGCGGAGATACCGACGTCGGACTCCGCCGTGCTCTCGCTGACGTTCGATTCCCTGCCCGCGCCCGCTGTGGTGCTGGGCGACACGTTGCGCGACACGACCGGGACCGCTGCCCCGATCAGGGCCACGGTCTACAATTTTCAGGGGAATGTGATAGTCAATCCGCCCCTTCGCTTTCAGGCGCTCGATCGCGGAATCCGGATCGACAGCGTCACGGGCTTTGTGACCGGCGACAGTCTTCGCGCAACGCCCGCGCGAGTCGCGGTTACCGTTGACGGCCTGCAGGCCACAAGCCTCCTCGATGTTACACTTCGGCCCGATACGATCATTCCGGTACTGGAGCGCGACAGCCTGCTCTATTCCCTCGTCGACACTACCAAGAACCTCTCCCCCGCCCTTGCCGTGCGGGCATACCATTCGCTGACGAGTCTCGACAGTGCGGTGAAGTCATACATAGTGAGCTTCGCCATCTCATCGCCGGCGGATCCTCTGCTGGCGATGCTTGTCAACGAGGCGGGCAAGGAGTCAGGCGTGGACACCACTGACGCGAATGGCGAGGCAGCGCGTAGAATCAGGCTCACACCCGCCCGGCTTACTGCGCTCACCGACTCCGTTATCGTGCTTGCAACCGTGAAGTATCGAGGCGCCCACGTGCGGGGGAGTCCGGCGCGGATCGTACTGAAGGTCCAACCGGCCGCGCCGTGACGTTGCCAGCGGAGGTGAAGGTTTCGTGAGCATCAACGGGGGGCCGGCACCGGAGCCTGGAACTCTCAACCGCGTCTTTTTCGACGCGGTGGAGCGCCACGACAAGCCCGATGCGTTGCAGTTCAAGTCGGGGGAATCGTACAAGCCGATCTCGCACCGTCTGGTGCTCGAGCGCGTGCGTCGTGTTGCGCGGGGTCTGCGCCTCGCGGGTGTGGAGCGCGGGGACCGCGTAGCGATTCTCTCGGAGAATCGGCCGGAATGGGCAATCGCGGACTATGCCTGCCTCACAGCCGGTCTCACCGACGTGCCGCTCTATCCGACGCTTCCGGCTGACCAGATCTCGTACATCCTCAAGGACTCCGGAGCCGTGGCGATCTTTGTCTCGAACGAAGAGCAGGCGGCGAAGATCGCCTCGATTCGCACCGAGGTGCCGACGCTGCGTATGATCATCACCTTCGAGGATTCCACGGCCGCCCCCGGTGCAATCAGAATGGACGCTCTCGAGGCGTCCGGGGCACAGGGCGAAACTGCTGAGACGATCGCCGCCTACCGGAGAGAGGCGGACGAGGTCGAGCCCGACGATCTTGCGACGCTCATCTACACCTCCGGGACAACGGGACCTCCCAAGGGAGTGATGCTCACACACGACAACATCCACTCGAATGTCGCGGGAACCCGCGAGAAGATTCCGTTGAGCGGGACCGATGTATCGCTGAGCTTTCTTCCACTGTCGCACATTTTCCAGCGCATGGGCGACTACATGATGTTTCACACTGGAACATCCATCGCTTACGCGGAGAACATCGAACGGGTTCCGGTTAACATGCAGGAAGTCCGGCCGACGATCGTGCTGTCTGTGCCGAGGCTGTACGAGAAGATTTACGCGCGTGTGCTGCAGAATGCGGTGTCGAGCGGCGGTCTCAAGCGGAAGATCTTCTTCTGGGCCCGCGGCGTGGCGGACCGGTGGGCGGGCGTAGTGCTCGCCGGCGGGCAGCCGGGCTGGGGGCTGTCGAAGCAGTATGCGCTGGCAGAGAAACTCGTATTCTCCAAGATCAAGGAGCGGACCGGCGGGCGAATGAGATACTTCGTCTCCGGCGGCGCCCCTCTCGCGCCCGAGATCAACAAGTTCTTCTACTCTGTGGGCCTGACGATACTCGAGGGCTACGGGCTTACCGAGACTTCCCCCGTAATCACAGTCAACACACCCAATGCATTTCGAATCGGCACGGTGGGGCCGCCGATTGCCGGAGTAGCGGTAGAGATCGCGGCGGATGGTGAGATTCTGACGCGCGGTCCCGGGGTGATGAAGGGCTATTACAACAATCCAGTCGCGACGGCGGAAGCCATCGATTCAGCCGGCTGGTTCCACACGGGAGACATCGGCGAGATACGCGACGGATTTCTGGCGATCACGGACCGGAAGAAGGACATCATCGTGACGGCCGGCGGGAAGAACATCGCGCCGCAGCCGATCGAGAACCGCGTAAAGTCCAACAAGTTCGTGACGCAGGCGGTGATGATAGGCGACAAGAGGAAGTTTGCGTCGATTCTCGTGGTTCCGAACTTCGAGCAGCTCGAGGACTGGGCGAAGCGTCGAAATATCTCATGGACGGACCGTGCTCAGCTGATCGCGCTGCCGGACGTGCAGAAAAAGATGGAAGAGGAAGTGATGTCGCAGCTCGAGGGGCTGGCGCACTTCGAGACGCCGAAGAAGGTAGGGCTTCTCGAGAATGACTTCTCTCTCGAGCGAGGTGAGCTGACGCCAACTCAGAAGGTGAAGCGACGCGTCGTGGATCAGCACTACAAGCAGCTGATCGACTCCATGTACGCCGAAGCGGAAACGGCGGCGCGATAACGCTCGTCAGTCACGGAGCTCGCGCTGGTAGTTAGCGCGAAATCTGCCTGGCGTCTCCCCTGCCTGCTGCTGCGCCCATCGATCACCGCCGCAGCGACACCAGCTCTCCGACATACTCAGCTACGACCTGATCCCTGTCGCGAGCCAGCTCGTGAAAGGCGTCCGACAGCCTGGCCTGGCCGCGCACGAGCAAGCGCCCGCGCGGGCGGAGCAGTCGCGCCGCCTCGCTAAGCAGCGCTGGTGTCGCGTGCGCTGCGTCGAACGCAATTCCGTCGAGCGAATGCGCCGCGATAGGGATAGGCAAGCGCGCGTGAACCTCGGCGATAGCGTCGGAGTCGCTCAACCGCGAAGGCGAGTTGAGCGCGATAATGCGCGCGCCGGTCAGCTCCGACACCGCCTGCGCGTCGCGCGCCCATTCTCCGGCGAGCAGCGCTAGCATCCCCGGCCCCGCCAGGTTGAGCAAAGCCGCGATCTCAGTGCCGTCCGTTTCAGCGTCGCCAACTGGTGAACGGTGTAATGAGCCATGGTCCTCATCAAACACAGCGACTCCGTCCCGAATGAAGTATTCCGCGCCGCACACTGGGCATCCGAGCTTTCCCTCGACGACCATCCTGCCGTCCATCCGGTAGAAAGCGGCAACGAGCCAGCTGTCCTCGTGCGCGTTCGGGCAGCGCAGTAAATCAATGAACTCGATGTGCATCGAGCGATGCGCGGAAGTGTGGCGTTACGCGCGAGAGATGCGGAGCTCGTCCACGTTCATCGGCTCCGGCTGCGTCAACGCGAACATTACCGCGCGGGCGACGTCGCCAGGGCTAAGCATCTCGCTCCGCGACGGGAACTCCGAATCGGCGCTCTCAGTGTCCAAATGGTCCCACAGCGCCGTATCGACTGACGACGGCGATATCAGAGACGCTCGCACGCCGGTTCCGCGAAGGTCGGTGCGAAGCACGTAATGCATCGCCCTGATGCCGAACTTGCCCGCCGAATACGCGGCATTTCCAGGAAAAATCATCCTGTCACCAATTGATCCGAGAGTCACGACGTGACCGCTTCCCCGCTGTCGCATCTCTGCGAGAAACTCGTGCATCACGAGAAACGGCCCTATCACGTTTGTCGTTATCGAGGCGATGAAGTCCTCGGGCTTCATTGCGTCAATCGCACCAACGCGAAACAGGCCAGCGTTGTTCACGATGATGTCCGGGGCTCCACCGAATTCCTTTCGCAGGCGCGCCCCTGCCGCGGCGACCGATTGTCGATCCGTGATGTCGCACTCGACAGCAATTGCCGACTCTCCGAGCGATTTGGCCACCTGGTCGAGCGCCGCTCTGTCTCGAGCGGCAAGTGCTACGCGGGCGCCGGCCTTTGTCAGCTGGCGGGCGATCTCGGCCCCGATCCCCCGCGAAGCGCCGGTGACAATCGCTGTGCGTCCGGCGAGCGCGGCCATCGGCGCTAGCCTGCGTGCGCGAGGCGCAGGAACTCGTCGCGCGTCTTGGGATCGTCGCGAAACACGCCGCGGAGGGCCGACGTTATCGTCTTCGAGTTCTGCTTCTGAACGCCCCGCATCATCATGCAGAGGTGATACGCCTCGATCACAACGCCCACCCCGAGCGGATCGAGAATCTCGCAGATCGCCTCGGCGATCTGGTCGGTCAGCCGCTCCTGCACCTGCAGACGCTGAGAAAAGACATCCACGATTCGCGGCAGCTTCGAGAGACCGACGATTCGTCCGTTGGGGATGTATGCGACGTGCGCCTTTCCGTAGAACGGAAGCATGTGGTGCTCGCAGAGCGAATACAGCTCGATGTCGCGCACCATCACCATGTTTTCGTGCGTCTCCTCGAACAGCGCGTCGCCGATCACTTTCCGCACATCCTGCTCGTAGCCCCGGGTGAGCCAGGCGAGCGAGAGCGCTACGCGCTCGGGAGTCTTGAGAAGTCCATGCCGCTCGGGGTCCTCGCCCAGCAGCTCGAGCTGCCGGTACACGAGCTGCGCCATCTCCTCAGCGCTTTCCGGGGCGTCGATTGCTTCGAGTCCTTCTGTCGCCTTGAGGTGATCAAGATCCACTATACTCGACATAGTTATTCTCTGTTTCCCAAAGGACGAGCCGCACGAGCTGCGCTGGAGCGATGGCCGGCTCGAGAATCTTCCAGAACGCGACGATGATGTTCTCCGACGTCGGGATCCGATCGCGCATGAACGGGACGTCGAGGTTGAAATTGCGATGGTCGACTGCGTTCACGACCTCGCGCTCGACGAGCGTCTTCAGCTTGGCCAGGTCCATTACATAACCCGTGCGCTCATCGATCGGTCCTTCGACCGAAACGTCGAGAGTGTAATTGTGACCATGCCAGTTCGGGTTGTTGCACTTCCCGAAGATCGCTTCATTCTCCGCGTCGCTGAGCGCCGGGTTGAATACGCGGTGAGCGGCGTTGAAGCGCAGGCGGCGGGTTACCGTTACGCGAGCCATGTGTCCTGGTGTGCGGGGCAAAAACTCCGCCGTCACGTATCAGCGGCGGCGGAGCTTAAGGTTGGGAGCGAGGAGGTTTTTTGAAGCCCTGTCGAATTTTTGAGGTCCTCACCCGGGCCTTCGTCTTCCCCTTGTCGGGGGCGTGACGTCAGCCCGATTTATCGAACCCACCCGATGGACTTATCGGCTCAAAAAGTGAGCTCCCCGTCCCGCGAAGGTGTGACTTCGCACCTTCGTTAGAGCTATAATTTACGGGCGCCGCAATTCACCGTCAACGAAATCGTCAAATGGACCTGCTGTTGATCGGGTCGGTCGTAATGCTCATCGTGTGGGCGGCCGTCACGTTCACGACTGAGGCACCCGGTTACGTCCACCTGCTCCTGACGCTCGGAGTATTCATCCTCATCTGGCGAATCACAGTGCGCTCGTCGCGCGGTACTCGCCCGCCACCGCGACCTTAACGCCCAGGCGTGGCGATACGTGATCGACGATTCGGGGAGTTCCTTTCTGAGCGATTCTCCCGCTCCCGACGCGGACGCCGAGTGGGGCACAGCGGTCGCCGAGCAGCCGCAACCCGACCAGATCTCGAAAGACCTGCGCGTGGTTGTGACCGGCGCGGCAGGCCTGGTCGGCACTCACCTCTGCAGACAGCTCGTAAAAGCGGGATGGAAGGTGCGCGGCATCGTTCGCGATACCGCAAAAGCTGCGGCGCGGATCGGTGACCTGCGGCTGGAAATTCTAGAAGCGGACATTCGTGATGCGGCCGCGATGCGGTCAGCGCTGGCGGAAGCAGGAGCGCTCGTGCATCTGGCGGCAATCGCAATCGAAAAGCCGGGTGAGAGCTACGAGGCGACGAACACTGATGCGACCAGCGTGCTCCTCGACGCAGCCCAGGCCGCCGGGGTGCGCAGAGTCGTCTACATGTCGCAGAACGGGGCCAGCAGCTCCTCCCGATACGCGTTTCTGAGAAGTAAAGGCGCCGCCGAAGACAGGGTCACGACGAGCGCGTTTCAGTGGACTGTGCTCAAGCCATCCGTGATCTTCGGCCCGGAAGACGAGTTTGTGAACGTCCTCGCGCGAATGGTGCGGCTATCGCCGGTAGTCTTTCCACTTCCCGGCGGCGGCGTCGCACGCTTTCAGCCGATTGCAGTCGACGATGTCGGACGAGCGGTTCTAAAGTGTCTCGACGACAGCGCGACTGTTCGCGGGACCTACACGATAGGCGGATCGACCCCGCTCACACTCAAGGAGATGACCGAGCGCATTCTCGTCGCGATGAACACCTCGCGGATCCTGGTGAACATGCCCATAAGTGCGCTGCGTCCAGTCGTCGCGGTTGCGGAGAAGGTGCTGCCGCGGCCGCCGGTGACAACTGGTTTGCTCGCGCTGCTCGAGATGGACAACGTGGTTCCCGAGAACGATCTCACGACGAAGCTCGGCATCGACCCGATTCCGTTTGCACCTGAGGAGCTGCTCTACCTGCGACAGATCACGTTCTCGTCTGCGCTGAGATCGCTATTCGGTCGTTGACGGGAAAACGCAATACGGAATAACAGGATACTCACAACGCGCAAACTGGATGGGTCAAATCTCCCAGTTGGACAGAACTACGCCATGCTCCGCACGCTTCTCAGTGTATCCGTCAGCTGACATCCGCAAATCGGTCCATCGGACGCGGGCACCTCGTCCAATGAGGTTGCGGTAGGCAGACTCGTACTGTCCCTGCACTCGAACAGCGACGCGCCTCGTTCCGCTGCGGCGGGCGTGATCCGCGAGAACCGTCACCAGCGAGTCGAAATCGGCGTCGCTGGCGGCGACGAGCTTGAGCACACGGAGCTCCTCGCGCGCGCGTCCCTCGACAAGAGGCACCGAGTGTGCGACTGCGAATCCAACAATGTCATCACCCGTCATCGCGAGCAGTGTGTCACCGAGAGCAAGCTCCTCTGTGAGCTGGATCTCGCGCGAAAAATCGTAGCCGGCAAGCAGTGAGCTGGACAGCACACGGCATTGGTCAATCGCACTGTCTGTGTCAGACGGTGGCAGGCTGCCGAGTCGGACTGCGCGTCCGCCAAACGACTGCGGGGCGTAAGTCGCATCTACCGTCAGCGTAAGCGTGAGATACCCCGGCAGCATTCCGAGCGAAGAGTAAAAGCCGATGTTGTCCATGGTGCGGGGCATCGTCTCGAGACCGATGACACGCGCATTCTGGCGCTTCAGCCATTCCATTCCCGTGTTGACGATGATCTTGCCTAGCCCATGCGACTGGAAATCGGGATGCACCGCGAGCGGACCCATCCAGCCCTCGGTGCCCGAGAGATGCGTGACGTTGAATGCTGCGATGTTGTCGCGGTCGTCCCGCCATACCATGGCGCCCTCGCGCGCATCGGCGATTGCGAATCGCCAGACAGCGGGATTCAGATACGGTACGCGTACACCAGCCATTCCGTCCTTTCGATAGCGATCCGTGAACGCGTCGCTGAAGACCGCGTTGAGAAGCGGAATGTCGCTTTCCTGGATCCGGTAGGGACCGTCCGGCGGTGGCTGCTGGCGCCAGGTTCGGGCGACTGCCATCAGCCAACTCCGGCCGGAAGCAGCTCCAGCGTTTCGTCGGGCATCGGCTCACCTGAAGACGACTCGACAACGGAAGCCGCGGATGCCGGGTCGTAGCGGACGGTTATGACATTGTCGAGGCCGTCGCGCACACCTTCGATATGGGTGATGAGGATGACTTGCTCGAAGCGATCTCCGAGCCCACGCAGAAGCTCGAGCACGTTGAACCGGCGACTCTCGTCGAGGGAGCCGAAAACTTCGTCGAGTACGAGCAGCGAAAATACCTGACCCGAGCGCTCGGCAATCATCTGCGACACGGCAAGGCGGAGAACCAGGTTGGCGATGTCCTCCTCGCCGCCGGAGAGAATGGGCTTCGTTACTCCCTCCTCGAGAATGAGAATGTTGTACCGCTCGTCTAGCTCGAGCTCCGCCGTGCGCGAGTCCATGAGCTCGCGCAGGAAGCCTGTTGCCAGCTCCGACAGCTCCGGCCGGAGCTCGGCGTTGAGCTTGGTCCTCATCTCATTGAATGCGCGGTCCAGCTCCTCATGCAGGCGGCGGTCGCCTTCGCGCTCGCGGACCGTTGCCTGAATCACTCGCGATTCCTCGCCTGCCGCGAGAGCTGTACTCAAAGCCTGATTGGCATTGTCCAAGGCGCTCTGCGATTTGTGAAGCTCGAGCTCAGCCGCGCGCGCATCGGTGGAGCACTGCTCGAACGCGCGGCGAATCGCCTCGTAGTCGAGAGCAGCGAAAGCCATTTGCGTGTGACGCATCCGAAGGGTGCCGAGCAGCGACCTCAGTGCTTCGACCGTCTTCGAGTACTCCTGTCGCTCCGAACGAAGCTGCGGCTCGCGCTCGGCCAGAGCGTTGAGTCGCGCAACCTTCGCTTCGAGCGGCGTCAGTCGCGCGATCTCTGCCCGCACGTGGTCGAAGCGCGCCGAGTCGAATCCCTTCGACAGCGCAGAGATATCGCGGCGCATCTGCTCAAGTCGCCGTTCCTTTGCGGTCTTCTCGCGAACGACATTGCTCAGCTCCTGCACTGCCAGCTGGACGCGCGCGAGCTTGCGCTCGAGTGCGCCGGACTCGCCGGTGAGTGTCCGGCGCCGCTCGTCGAGCGCGCGGACTTCGGCCGGCATCTCCGAGAGCTGCTCGAAGCGCGTCTTGTAGTAGAGACCGTCAATGCGCAGCGTCTCTGCAGTCTCGGTGAGATGCTCGACAACGGTGTGCAGACTCTCCCCGAGTGCGCGGCTGCAGGTGGGGCATGCGCCGTCCGCTCCGAGGCTGATCACGCGCTCGCGCTGTTCTTTGACCTCAGCCCATTGACGGCGGAGATCGTTCAGCTTGGTCTCGGCGTCCTGTCTGTCGCGAACCCACTCGGTGCGCTTAGCTTCGAGCGTGCCTTGCGCCTCTTCGAGCTCTGCGCGCTTTTTCTCGAGCTCGTCCGTGACCTCTTCCTCCTGTGCGGGCGCTCCGGCAATCGCCGCGTGGCGGGCATTGAGCTTGTCGAGCTCCTCCCGAAGCACGCCTTCGTTCTCGAGGAGCGTCTTTCTCCGCCCCTCCTCACGATAAAGCTCATCCAGGATTCCGAGCTCGTCGCGCAGCTCGGGTAGCTGCTCGATGGCGTGCTGCAGCTCGGCGAGCTCCGACCGCGCGTTCGCCATTGTCGAGAGCTCTGCTTCGACCCTCTCGAGATTGCGACGTAGCGCGGTTTCCTCGCGCTCGTTTGCATTGATCTCGGAGAGGAGCGCCTGCGCTCTCTCACGGTCGTGCTGAGCACGCGCCCATTTGGGCGCCATCATCTCCAGCGTGGCCTGGATGATCTTGTTGCGGTGCTCAGCGCTCTGGGAGGCGGATGTGGCGTCCTTCACGCGCTGAGTGGCGTCGGCAGTTGTGCGCGCGATTGCAGCCGGATCAGACATCGCTTCGCGGAGGCCGGCGATCTCAGCATTGAGACTCGCCCTTCGAGCTCCTACCAGATCCTGGGCGGAGCGAAGCTTCTCATAGCCGAGGACCTTCGAGAGAAAACGACCACGCTCCGTCGACGCCATGGCCGCCATCGCCGCCAGCTCCTTCTGGCCCGTGAAGTAAGTCTTGAAGAACTCGTCCTTCGACATTCCCATGATGCGCTGAAGGCGCTCCGTGACAGCACTTGGCGACGTCGCGATGGGAACAGGATCGCGGTCGAGATAGAGCTCGGCCGACGTTCGTCCGCGAATGACGCGGTAGACGTGGCGCCCCAGCTCGAACTCAAGGTCGATCCGCATGTGTGGACGGCCAACCGGATGCTGCGACAACATATGCTCACGCGTCGTCCGTCCCACCGAGTACAGCGCGAACGCGATTGCCTCGAGAATGCTCGTCTTTCCGGAGCCGTTGGGGCCGATGATTCCCGTGATTCCCGACTCGAATCGGATCTGAGTCGCCACATGCTGGCGAAAGTTCTGAAGCCGCAGCGACGTCAGCTTCACCCGCTGACCCCAATCGACATGGATGCCGCGCGATCGGCTTCAGCGAGGTAGCGGAGGCCGAGGTCCACCAGCGCAGCGCGATCGATTCCTGGCGTCAGCTCGCGCTGCTCGAGCGTGGCGCGCACCATCTCGGTGAGTGATGTGCGCCGGCCCGGCGCTCCGCTCGCCTCGGTGCGATGCTGCTGCGGTCTGCGCGCATCGAGAAGAAAATGAAGCGCGCGCCGCTTGAACTCCCTGATCGCCTTGTGATCGAGATCGCGCAGCACATGTCGCGGAACGTCCCTCACAACGAGGCGGACGATCTTTTCGTCTATTCCGCCGTCGCATGCGTCGACGGCTCTCTGAATCGCGAGCCCGAGATCGGCCGCGCTCAACCCGACACCGCTCAGCTCCGGCAGGTTCAGCACAGGACGAGCAAGGGCGATCTGATGAAAGCGATGATACCCGCTGTCGAGATCCTGCTCTATCAATCCTTTTCCGCCGATCTGCTTCTCGATAGCTTCGTCCGCCTCTCCCCAGATGTTCGTGCTCGTGTACTCGAGAGCGCCGGAGTAGTATGCGTTGGGCGCGTACTTATGGTACACGTGGTAATGGCCCAGCCCAACGTAAGTCCATCTGTCGCAGCCGAGATCCGAGAGCTTCAGCTCGCCGGCCTCCCGCTCGGCTATCGTGCCGAATCTGCGGATCACGCCTTCGACTTCGTCGTGGAGCAGCAGGACGTTGTAGCGCACGCCAGCCTGTGGATCGAACCTGGGCCGGGGGGCCAGGGCGTGGGGAATGGCGAACACTGACAGGTCACGGTCGCGGAAGTGGAGCCTTTCCGGCTCGTTCACCACGACGTGGATTCCGAGGCGCTTGAAAAGTCCGAGGATGCAGACCGTCTCGCTCGTTCGCGGAGTGTCGTGGTTACCCGCAATCATCACGATCAGCGAATCGGGAAGCATCTCGACAAGACGCGAGAACTGCTTGTAAGCGTCGACTATCGCGGCGTTCGTCGGCCGGACGCTGTGGAACACGTCTCCGCCGATGAGAACCAGGTCCGGCTGAAGCTCGATTGTCTTGTCGATTGCTTTCCTGAACGCGACGGCAACGTCCGCCTCACGCTGGTTCACTCCGGTCGGAGTCTGCCGCTGGTACTGGCGGAATCCCAGGTGCAGATCGGAAAAATGAACGAGTCTCATTGACCGTCGACGCGGAGTGACTGGACAACCCGCGTATGAACTCGCATCGGCGTGCCGGCGGGCGGAGATGAGACGACCGACCATACGTCGATCGTCGCGTGTGTTCGCGTGATCCACGACCGACGCCGGTCGAACTGCATTGTTCCGACGAGCGTGCCGCTCGTTTCGGAATCGCTCCCGTCCGAATGGTCGTGGGAAAGAACACCCCGCATCGAGATGTACGCCGTCTGGGCGTTCCGGCCGAGCGAATCGAGCTGGAACGTCGTCCGCACGCGGCCAAATGCGCCGGGCTCGACGCTGAGCGGTACTCTCATCTCGTGAACCCATTTCTCGCCAACAGCCACCGACTTTCGTGAAAGCGTCGGGGGCATCTGACCGAAAAGGGTCCGTATCTCCTCGCTCGCCGGGCCCGCTCCGATCTCGACTCCGCCGTCGCTCGAGATGCGAATCTCAACAGGTGCCCGCGACGGCGGCTGACGCGGAGATGTATATGGGCTCGGGGGCTTGCCGGTTGATGTGCGCACAGAGTCGGTGATGGCAATCATGTCCGTCGCGTCCCGCATCGAACGCTTTACGATTGCCCTGCTGAACACCTCCATCCCCGTGTTCATAGTGCGTGGGTTTGCGCATGCAGATACCCCCGCGGCGGAGCGGCTCCGTGACGCGCCCTGATTACCACAGCTCACCGGCGTGCCCGAAATCTCGACGCGCTGCTCGAGCTTTACATGCAGCGTGTCCCCAACGTGCGGCCGCAGCTGAAGCAGAACCGGCTGCGCGCCCACCACCGCAGTGGACACGAAGAATCCCACAGCGACTATAACGGTGCGAGACGCTCTAGAAGCCATATGGATCATCAATCGGGAGCGAGCGCACACCACGGGGGCGGTCGCCTGGCGCACCGGCGCCTGCCGTGGCGGGCTCGGGCGGTACGATTCTGCGGAACTGCGATTCAAAGTAGGTCTTTACGTTCGCCGGTCTGGCAAGCGTCGTGGCGTCACGCGCCTTGAGCAGCTCCACTTCGTCATAGAGCGCGACGTATTTCTGAATCCAGGGTAGCGTTATTGAGGGGTCGAGCAGCCGAAGGGATCGATAGATCGCCACGTCGAGTCCCGTCTCCGCCGACTGCGGGAACAGCTCGACCCCGTCTCTGCCCAGCATGACGGCCGGCCGCGGAAAGCGTACGAAGATAGGCTGCGTGAAATGAGGGTGGCGCACCATCAGCTGCCCTTTCTCGAGGGTCGCAAGCTTCGTCCGCGTAGCGGGGCTCAGCACTGCGTAACCCGGCGTGGCGAGCTCGTCGGAGTCCATTCGGCCGAAGAGCGACGTACCGGAGTTGCCTACCACTCGTCGATGCACTTGTGACCTGAATTGCTGCGCGCTGAACAGAACGAGTCCCAGATACCTCCCGCGCTCGGCGATGTCGAGCAGCATCTTGCGGACGTAAGTGTCCTGCCCGTCACCCGGTGCGTATTTGTTGAGCTCGTCGACGAATACTATCAGATGCCTGACGCCAAGGTCGCGACGCTCGAGATGCTCGCGAAGCTTCGAGACGATGCGGGCAAAGATCAGATCCTGCGCGTCTTCCTCGAGCGTCGCTACATCTACGACATACACCATCCGGTCCTCGAAGCTCCCGAATGGCAGATCGCTCACCATGCCGGTATCCGTGACGAGACCAGCGCAGCGGGTGGAGATGTTCGACAGACGGTTGCGAACCTTTCTGATCGTCGCGATGTGATGCGTGCGCCACGAATCGGAATTGGATTTCTCGAGACCGCGGAGCAGATCCTTGAACCAGTCTTCGAGATCGGCGAACGACTGAACCCTGTGGTCGCGTGAGAGGTGACTGTCCTTCTCGAACACGCGGTCGAGGACACGCTCGTTGATGAAGTCGATCAGCGCATCGGCTTTTGCGTCGATGTCATCGCGATTGAGGAGGACCTCGGCGTACTTCAGCACCTCGCGAAGGCCCCACGTGAGCGGCGTTACGTTGTGGAGCAGCGCCTCGTTCGAGCGAAGGGTGTTGAGCGAGAAGCCCTTTGCTGTGTAGGGCGCGAAGTAGCGCACCCTTTCGAATGGTTTTGGCGCCACTCCCATTTTCTCGTACAGCTCGAGGTCCCGCTCGTCGAGGCGTCCGGGCTGATCGATGAAACACAGATCCGGCCCCTTCACGTTGAAGCAGACGGCGGCGATCGAGCCTTTGCTGTCGGGGAAATGCGTGAACACCGACGCGAGCAGCCACTCGACCGCACTCGTTTTCGTCGCCAGGCCGGACATGCCCGAGATGTTGAGATGCGCCGCCTCCGGCCCGAGCAGAAACTCGGCGTCGAGGAAGATCGTCGAATCTGTCGCACCCGCACGGTACACGCCGATCGGAATTCCAGTGGACGCGCCTTCCTTGAGGTAGCCGTCCATCCTCAAGGCGATCTCGACGTCTTCCTCCTCGGCGAGGTGGACTTCACCCATGGGGACAGGCTGCAGCGGCTCGTCGGGGATCTGGCGCAGGACAGCCGCGGAATAAAGTCTGATCTCCGCGCGGTCGGTGACGGCAAACCCCGCATTCGCGGGCGAGCCGTCGTGGCTCATTACATCGTGCATCGGCGACTGAAGGTCGGTGTAGCTGAATCCTTCAATCACGATACCGTACACACGCGGGATCTGACCGTTCACCGGGGTGGAGCCGTCCACGCGCACGATGGTTCCGATTCCAACCGGCGACTCGAGCGCAGTCCAGAAATGAAACTCATGCGGCGTGTTCGGCCGCCGCTCGGTGGCAACTACTCTTCCGAGGGCCTCCGTCAAGATATTGCCCTCAGGAATTCTTCGGTGTCTCGAATACCGTAGCTCATTTTGTCCCAGCGTCCGTCAGGTAGCGCGAGCGGGGATCCTTCGGCGATTACCCAGCGGGATATCTCATCTGCACGCGTGCTCATGTCGGCGGACTCGGCCGCTTCGACACGCACCAGTCCAAAGAGCGCATCGTGGCCCCTCGGATTCCGGACGCGGACGTACCAGCTGGCAACCGAGTGCCGGCTGCGCGGACTGACACGAAAGATGGAAGATCGCTCGCCGGCGTGGAGCCCGACGACAACGCGGAATGCATCGCCTTCAGCGTAGAGAGTCCGGTGGCTCTTGATGACACCCACCACCAGTGGTGATGTGGAAGCCAGGCGACTTGCGGTGATGCTGCCGTCCACGTAAAGAGTCGACGACTCCGACGCACACCATGCCTCTGCCAACTGCTGCTCGAGAGCCTCGCGATCCTGCTGAACTTTCAGGATCGCACGCTCGAGCAGCGCGGCTGGATGTCTGGAGGGTATGGCGTCTTTGGCGTCGGGTTGCGCGGTGTCGACAACTCGAGAGTCAGCGCGGAAACCAGCAGGCAGAGCGTCGAGATACCGGAACGGAACGTAGTACCGCGCGGCAGAGGCCGGGCGCTCGCGTTCCCATGTTACGAGCTTCCGGTGCCGGCGGACCCGAACGGCGGCCGACACAGTTGCCCAAACGATTGGAATTCCGTCGCAATGATTGACGACTCGAACGTCCTGCGCGCCATCGAGAAAAGCGCCAAACCCGGATTCGAGTCGCCGGGCGCGCTCGGGTGCCACGCGCATGGCGCGTAAGGTGCCTCCTTCGATTGGCTGCGGAACCGCGAGAACCGGCGGCTCGTCACTTCTTCCGCGAGGATCGCCTTCGCTCGCAGAAAGCTCCATCGCGCTCGCGTTCGGCAGGGCCGCCATGATGAAACGCCGAGCGGCGTGAGTCGATGTCGGCCAGCTGAGGTCGCTTTCCCGATGCGTGTCTGTCGGCGTCACTCCAGCCCGATGTCCCACGCCTGCTCCAGATCCTTTTTCGAGTACGCGCGAAACGCCGTCAGTGTCTGAGTGCTTCTCAATCCAGGCACCTGCGTCATGTGCTCCGTCACTACTGTTGCAACACCTTCGTAATCCGTCACCTCGATGATGGCAACCAGATCCCATTCCCCGGAGACGGAATAGACCTGTGAGACCCCTTCGATTCCAGCAAGCTTGGTCGCGCATTGCGGAATCGATTTGGGATCGGCTTTGACGAGCACGATTGCGGTGATCATTGGCGGGTTTTGTAAGCCTGCTGACGCGCGCCCGCTTGGGCGACGTCCGGTGGAAGCTGCTATACTTCGCTCTCGGCGCTGAGCATCACTCGACGCACGGATTATAACAGTATCGGCGCGGCCAAAGCTGCGCCATGTTGCGCTCTGGGAGCACACAAACTTGGAATCGGAAGAGCGAGAGGCCGCGACGGGCCGCAGCCAGAACGTGGTTCACATACTGCCCCAGTCCGTGAACTCCGTGCCGCGATTCCTTACCGCTCCACTCGAGCGCGTGGATCCCGTTGCGGGAGGCGTTCAACTGGTCGTCGTGACTGCCGACGCCGAAGCCGCCGTGGCATTGGCGGAAGCCGTTCTCCGACTTACCGGACTCGGCGGAATCGAGCTCTTTCCGGTAACGACTGCCCGTCGAGCCGCGAGGCTCATGCAGGGCCGGCCCATTCTGGCGATTGCCGGGGCCCCCGCGGACCTCGCTGACCTCATTCGCGGCAGCCAGCTGAAGATGGACGCCGTGCGCACTGTCGTCCTCGCGTGGGTGGATGATGTACTCGACGCCGAGCCCGAAGCGACCAACGCTCTGGAGCTCCTGATGACGGAGGTTCCCAAAGACTCCGCGCGGATTGTCGTGACGGAGCGACCAGATGCCCGCCTGGATGCCTTCATCGAGCGCTACCTGCGTCGGGCGAGGCGGATCGACGAGCGCGAAACGATCGACGAGTCGGCGCCGGTGGCCCTTCAATACGTGACTGCGTCGCCAGCCTCGCGCGCCGGCGCATTGAGGCGACTGCTCGATGAGCTCGATCCCCCTTCGGCCACCGTCGTCGCATCGGAAATCGACCATGCCGCAGTCGCGAACCTGCTTCGCGCTCTCGGATACACGTCTGCCGGAGCAGTTCGGCATTCCACCGGCGAGGTCGCTCCAGGTACGCACGCCGTGATTTTTTTCGGCCTGCCCGCGACGCGCGCGCAGCTGGTCGCCGCAGCGGGCGCTAATCCGGTCACGCTGGTTGCGATGGTACAGCCGCGCGAGCTCCCCGCCCTGCGGCGGATGTCTGGAGGCGAAGTGAAGCCCCTGACCCTTCCCGAGCCGGGCAAGACCGCCCGCGACCGCGAGCGTGCGCTCAGGCGCGAGCTGACCGGTGTGCTCGACTCGGGCGTGCCGGCGCGGGAGATCCTCGCGCTCGAGCCGCTGCTCGACAAACACGATGGAATCGAGATCGCCGCCGCCGCGCTACGACTTCTGGAGCGGGAGCGCGCCGCGCGAAAAAACTCCGAGGATTCCGCGCGCGCGTCGGGCCCCAAGCGCGAGCCCGCTCCAGCTCCAGGCGCTTTCCCACGTGGGCCGCGACCGCCGGAAGGAGCGCGAGGCACGGCCGGGCGAGGGGGACGGCCAGGCGATTCCCGCCGCGGACCGCCTGACCGTGGTGGACGACCATCCGACTCGAGGCGGGGAGCACCCGACCGTGGCGGGCGATCGAGCGACGGCCGGGGAGCGCCCGACCGTGGGGGTCGATCGGGCGACGGCCGGCACGGTCCGCCCGAGCGTGGAGCGCGACCGTTCGATCCAGGGAGAGGTCCGCCGGGAAGCGGGCGTCCGCCCCGCGGTCGCTCGTGAGCCAGTCCTTCCATCAAACCGGCGGATGGGTCGAGGTCATCGCCGGTGTGATGTTCAGCGGAAAGAGCGAGGAGCTCATCCGTCGCGTTCGGCGCTCCATCATCGCCCGCAAGCGCATCCAGGTGTTCAAATCCCGGCTCGATGAGCGCTACTCCGGGATTTACACCGTATCGAGCCACGACGGGCGGACCGTCGAGGCGATTCCCGCTGATTCTTCCGCACAGATAGCGCAACAGCTCGATCCAATGGCACACGTCATCGCCATTGACGAGGCGCAGTTTCTGGATCCCGGCGTGGTTCCGCTGGTGACCTCGCTTGCCGGCCGTGGCCGGAGAGTCATCATCGCCGGGACGGATACTGATTTTCGTGGCGAGCCGTTCGGGTCGATGCCGCAGCTGATGGCGATTGCCGAGGTCGTGGACAAGCTGCATGCGATCTGTGTGTTGTGCGGCGGGCCGGCCAGCAGGAACCAGCGCCTGATCGGGGGCCAGCCCGCGCCATACGACTCTCCGACGATCATGGTCGGAAGCGCGGAATCATACGAAGCCAGATGCCGGATGTGTTTTTCACCACCGCGCAGGGATGCCGGACAGGGGTCGTTTCTGTAGGTTCTGTAAACGTACGTTCGCGTACAATCCCACATTCTCAGTGTTTACCTTACCCGGAATTGTCGTAGGTTGGGGGACCCCTCTCCGGACACCTCATGCGAGTCATTGGACTTACTGGAAATATCGCGAGCGGGAAATCAACCGTCGCCGACCTTCTTGCGCGACGCGGCGCGAACATAGTCGATGCGGACGTTTTGTCGCGCGAGGTTGTTACACCTGGCAGTCCTGCGCTTGCTGACATCGTGAAGGAATGGGGTCCGTCGGTGCTCAATGCGGATGGAACGCTCGATCGTGCGGCGCTCAGGAAGATTGTTTTCCACGATCGCTCCGAGCTCGACGTGCTGAATGAGATCGTGCATCCGGAAGTTCTGCGGCGTCGCACCGAGGAAATCGAATCGGCCCGCGAGAAGGGCGAGCGTGTCGTCGTGAACGTCGTGCCGCTTCTCTTCGAGCGGCATCTTGCCGATGACTTCGACTTCATCGTTCTCGTCGATGCTCCTCGCGAGATGCGCCTCGACCGGATCGTCCGCGACCGTGGCATCGAGGAAGCAGAGGCCATGGACATGATCGCTGCTCAGATGCCGGCCGAGCTCAAGCGCGCGCGCGCCGACTGGGTGATCGAGAACTCGGGGTCGAAGAAGGATCTCGAGCGGGAAGTCGAAAAGTTGTGGGACGAGATTTCTCAGGCTTCACCCGTCAGCGCATCGAATCGTAACTGATAGCGGGCTACGCAGCCGTCCAAGCTCAGGGGGAACAGAAGACCGGTGAGACCGGTCTTTTGTTTTGGTAACCGCTGCACAGATAGAGTGGCTCGACGCGCGACGTCTCACCTTCCTTGACACTCCTCGCGCGAAGCCGGTAGACTTCCGCTCCTCACCAGTTCGCGGAGTGCGCTTTGGCTAACATCCCCACCGATCTCAAGTACACGGAAGAGCACGAGTACGTCCGCGCTTCAGCCGAAGGCACAGTCGAGATAGGCATCACGGATTACGCGCAGGGTGAGCTCGGGGATGTTGTCTACGTGGAGCTGCCCGCAGTCGGCGCAACGTTCGCGAAGCACGACGTGTTCGGAACGATCGAGGCGGTAAAGGCGGTGTCCGAGCTCTTCTCGCCTGTGAGCGGCGAAGTGACGGCGATCAACGATAGACTCGACAAGGAGCCGGCGCTCGTGAACACCGACCCCTACGGCGCGGGGTGGATGATAAAGATGCGCACGAGCAACAGCGCGGAGATGGATACGCTGCTGGACGCTGACGCCTACACGAAGCAGGTCAGCTAGCGGTCTCTTGTTTTAGAGGTGAGACAGGGCGGCGGTTGGCGCCGCCCCCGTGAATCACCTGAGGGCGTCCTTGAAGCTGACCCCCGCCCGAAAGCCGGGAATCTTGCGCGCCTTCACTTTCACCGTGCGTCCGGTGAACACGCTGTTCACTTCGCGCGCCTTGTGCGACCGCCGGTCGAACGTGCCGAACCCGGCAATCGTCACTTTTCCTCCGCGTTTGATCTGGCGCGAGATCACTCCCTCGACGGGGTCGAAGATCGCGTCGACTACGCGTTTCACATGTGTCGGTCGAAGCTTTGTTTGGCGCTGCAATGCATTGAGCAGTTCCGCCTTGTTCATGGAAGCTCCTGTGCAGCAGTAGGCGATATGACGTCGTTCGTCGTTTAAGCTACTCGTCAAAGTCGTGCGCTGCCAGCAAGCGGCAACGGCAGAAAAGCCAACAGAACGAGGTATCAGGCGTCGGCGTACGCATTAGCTGGAAGACAGGAGCAAATGAGATTCCTGTCGCCGTAAGCGCTCTCGACGCGCGCGACCGCCGGCCAGAACTTCGAGTGGCGCGTCCACGGAGCTGGAAACGCCGCCTGCTCGCGAGAGTAGGGATGATTCCATTCGTCGGCAGTCACCCTCTCGAGGGTGTGCGGGGCATTCTTCAGAAGGTTGTCCTTTCGGTCCGCGGCGCCCGACTCGATCTCCCTGATCTCCTCCCGGATCGCGATCATCGCATCGCAGAAGCGGTCGAGCTCGGCCTTCGACTCGCTTTCCGTCGGCTCGATCATGAGAGTCCCCGGGACTGGGAACGAGACTGTCGGCGCATGAAATCCGTAATCGATCAGCCGCTTCGCGATATCCTCCACCTCAACACCGCTCGCGCTCTTCACGACACGCGTGTCGATGATACACTCGTGCGCTACAGTCCCGTGCTCGCCCTTGTAGAGAAGTGGGAAATGTTCGTTGAGCCGCCGCGCGATGTAATTCGCGTTGAGTATCGAGACCTTCGTCGCGAGTGTCAGGCCCTGCCCGCCCATCAGCCGGATATAGGCGAGCGAGATTGGCAGGATGCTCGAGCTGCCCCACGGCGCCGCTGACACCGCGCCAACAGCATGCTTCCCCGGAAGCTGGATTACCGCATGTCCCGGAAGAAATGGCACGAGGTGCGCGGCGACGCCGATGGGCCCCATTCCGGGTCCGCCTCCGCCGTGCGGAATGCAGAAAGTCTTATGGAGATTCAGGTGACAGACATCGGCACCGATGTCAGCCGGCCGGCACAGCCCAACCATCGCGTTCATGTTTGCGCCGTCCATGTACACCTGCCCGCCATGCTCGTGCACCATCGCGCAGACTTCGGTGATTCCTTCTTCGAAGACGCCGTGAGTCGACGGATAAGTGACCATCACCGCCGCGAGATTCGCTCTATGCTGCTCGGCTTTTGCCCGGAGATCGGCGATATCGATATTGCCCCTCTGATCGGTCCGCACGACTACCACCTTCATGCCTGCCATCACGGCGCTCGCGGGATTGGTCCCGTGAGCCGATTGTGGAGTGAGGCACACGTCGCGATGGCCTTCATTCCGTGACGCGTGATAGCCATGGATTGCAAGCAGTCCGGCAAACTCGCCCTGCGAGCCGGCATTTGGCTGGAGCGATACCGCTGAAAACCCGGTGATCTCGGCGAGTGCCGCTTCGAGCTCCTCGAACAGCTCTCGATACCCCTCCGCCTGCTCTACCGGAGCGAACGGATGAAGCTTCGAGAAGCCCGGCCAGGTTATGGGCATCATCTCCGCCGTCGCGTTGAGCTTCATCGTGCACGAGCCCAGCGGAATCATCGAATGCACGAGCGAAAGATCCCGCGACTCGAGCTTGCGCATGTAGCGGAGCAGCTCGGTCTCCGAGCGATGCGTATTGAAGACCGGGTGCGTCAGAAAGGGCGTGGTGCGATGGAATCTCTCGTCGTAGCGTGTATCGGCCGAATCGACCAGCTCGTCAACGGAGAGTGGAGCAGCCGCCTTCACCCCGAACACTTCGAGCAGCGCTGTCAGGTCCTCTTCCCGGACGGTTTCGTCGAGCGCGATGCAGACCGAGCTCTCGTCCATGTAGCGAAGGTTGATTCCGCGGGCCACGGCGCTCTCGATGATGTCATCGGCGCTGGCCCCGTTCAGCTCGACGCGAATCGTGTCGAAAAAATCCTCGTGCGCGATACCATGTCCGAGCCGCTTCATTCCCTCCGCGAGAATCGCAGCGTACTGATGCACGCGGAGCGCGATCCGACGCAGTCCGTGCGGTCCATGCCACACGGCGTACATGCTTGCCACTACGGCAAGAAGAACCTGCGCAGTGCAGACGTTGCTTGTCGCCTTTTCGCGCCTGATGTGCTGCTCACGCGTCTGCAGGGCCATCCTGAGAGCCGGCTTGCCGTCAGCGTCGCGTGAGACTCCGATGATTCGGCCGGGAATCAGTCGCTTGAACTCATCGCGAGTGGCGAAAAACGCCGCGTGAGGACCTCCATATCCCAATGGAACGCCGAATCGCTGAGTGTTGCCGACGACCACATCCGCGCCCCATTCGCCCGGCGGAGTGAGCAAGGTCAGGCTGAGCAGATCCGCCGCGACTGTGACAAGCGCTCCCTGCGTGTGAGCACGCTCGCAGATCTCCCGGTAATCGCGAACCGCTCCGTCAGTCGCCGGATACTGGAGAAGCACGCCGAACACATCCTCGCCAATGCCGGCGGCCGCGACATCCGCTACCCTGACGTCAATGCCGCGGGCGCCGGCTCGCGTACGCACGACATCGATCGTCTGCGGATGACACAGGTCGGACACGAGAAAGACTTCCTTGCCCTCGCGGCCCTTCACGGCATAGCTCATGGTCATCGCTTCCGCGGCCGCAGTCGCTTCGTCCAGCAGCGATGCGTTGGCGATGCTGAGCCCCGTCAGATCTATCACTATCGTCTGGAAGGTGAGCAGCGCTTCGAGTCGGCCCTGCGCGATTTCCGCCTGGTACGGAGTGTACGCGGTGTACCACGCGGGATTCTCGAGCACGTTTCGCTGGATCACCGGTGGCGTGATGCAGTCTGAGTATCCCATGCCGATGAATGAGCGGAACACCCGATTCTTCGCGGCAAACGCCCTGAAATCGGCGAGAACCTGGGCTTCGCTTCTGCCCGGCGGAAGATCGAGACTGCCACGATACCTGATTTTGGAGGGAATCGTCGCGTTGATCAGCTCGTCCAGCGATGCAAAGCCAAGGGTGGCGAGCATTTCCGCCATATCAGCGTCCGTCGGCCCGATGTGCCGGGGAACGAACGATTCCGCCGGTGCGAGGGCCCGCTCGGCGTGCTTGATTGTCGTTGCCATGATGAAGTCAATTTAACATCGCATGACAGAGCCGCGAAGGAATCGCAGGTGGCGCTTCCTCGTCGCACCGCCGCGAAACGGCGCCGAAAACATGGCCCGGGACGTTGGACTGATGCGTCGTGCGCGCGAAACGGGAGAATCCGTGTTCTCCGTTTACGGCTGGGCGCAGCCAACTCTCTCGTTTGGGCGCAATCAGACGGCAGTCGGATGCTACGATCTCGAGCGGATGCGGTCGCTGTCTATCGACGTCGTTCGTCGTCCAACTGGCGGGCGCGCCCTTCTCCACCACCGGGAAGTGACCTACAGCGTCACCGCACCAGTCGTCGCGGGAATTGCCCTCCGCGAATCCTACGAGCGAATCAATTCACTTCTGCTCGCTGCGCTCGCGCGACTCGGCGTCGGTGCTTCGGTTGCGGACCGTCAGAGTCCCGTACCGGCGCTGAACTACTCACCTTGCTTCGCTACGCCGTCCCGCGGCGAGCTGATCATGGACGGCCGCAAGCTGGTCGGCAGCGCGCAGTGGAGAGAAGCCGGCGCTCTCCTGCAGCATGGCTCCATTCTGATCGATGACGATCAGTTGTTGATCCCCACCGTCACACTCGCGCAGAACGCGGCGTCGGCGATCCCGCCGCCGGCAACACTGACGCGCGCGATCGGCCGCACACCTGCCACCCGAGAAATTGCGGACGCGTTGATCGATGCAGTCCGTGAGATCGAAGATCCTCACGCGCGTGAGCTCAACGAGTCGGAGGTTCGCGATCATACGCTCGCCGAGCTTCCGCGCTTCGAAAACGAACTGTGGACGTGGAGACGCTGACAACCCAACTTTGTCGCCGATAGGACTTCCAATCGTCAAGGAGACATGCGCCAGACTCCACCGTTAGCAGCACTGCTCCTGATCGCGCTGGGCTGTACCGGGGAGGATCGGTCTTCCTCATCGACTGCGGATTCAGCCAGGGGAGGAACTGTCGTCATTTCGGTCGGCGGTGATCCGGACGGGCTTTTTCCGCCCATCCTCTCGACGACCACGGGCAAAGCGGTATCCGACCAGACGTACGATCATCTCGCTGATCTTGGATCGGATCTGAACACTGTTGGTGACGGCGGCTTTACGCCGCGACTCGCGAAGAGCTGGCGCTGGTCCTCCGATTCGCTCTCGATTGAATTCCAGCTCGACCCGCGCGCGCGGTGGCACGATGGCCGTCCGGTGCGCGCTTCCGACGTCGTCTTCACCTACGCTCTCTACAAGGATCCCACTACAGCGTCTCCAACGGCACCGCTTATTGCGAGCATCGATTCCGTCACCGCTCCAGACTCGCTCACTGTCGTGTTCTGGTTCGGAAAGCGCTCCCCGATACAGTTCTTCGAAGCGACAATCCCGATGGTGATAATCCCCGAGCACGCGCTGAAAGGCATTCGCGGTCAGGCACTAAGGACTTCCGACATCGCGCGCAAGCCGATGGGCAGCGGCAGATTCAGGTTCGTCAGCTGGACCCCTGGCTCGAGCATCGAAGTGGCGGCCGACAGCGCGAACTATCACGGGCGCCCACGCATCGATCGTGTGATCTGGACCATCGCGCCCGATCCGAAGACAGTCTTCACGCGTTTGATCGGTGGCGAAGCGGATGTGCTGGAGCAGGTGCCGATGGGGGACTTGCCTCAGCTGGCCGCACATCCCGAGCTCAGGCCGGTTCTTCTTCAGGGCCTGGATTACAATTTCGTGGCGTTCAACCTTCGCGATCCGCGAAATCGCGCGCGTCCGCATCCGTTGTTCGGCGATCGAGCTCTCCGGCGCGCGCTCACGATGGCCGTGGATCGCGGACGCACGGTGCAGAGCGTTTACGATACCCTCGCAGCGGTGGCACTGGGGCCGACAGTGCGTGCTTATCCAACCACCGACACGACGCTCAAGCAGATCCCGTATTCGCTCGACGATGCGCTCCGATTGCTCGATTCCCTCGGGTGGCGCGTTTCCGGAGCCGACAGCATAAGGCAGCGCAACGGCCGCCGTCTCGAGTTCACCCTCAGCGTTCCCGGCGTCAGCAGAAGCAGGATGAACATGGCTGTCATCCTTCAGGATCAGCTGAAGCGCGCTGGCGCAAAGGTGAACATCGATCGGCTGGAGATTGCTTCGTTCGTCGACCTGGAGAACCGGCGCGCCTTCGACGCCGTGTTTCATGGCTGGCACGTCGAAGCGAGTCCTGGCGGGATACGGCAGACATGGGGCGCGAGCGGAACGAAGTCCGGGGGATCGAACCACGGGTCGTACTCCAATCCCGAATTCGACGCTGCGGCTGACAGCGCACTCTCGGCGATGGACCTGCCCACGCGGCGGGCGCACTTCAAGCGCGCGTACCAGATGATCATCGATGACGCGCCCGCAATCTGGATGGCGGAGCCGAAGACGATGATGGCGATCAACCGTCGGATACGAACTCCAGCGCTCCGGCCTGATGCATGGTGGTCGAGCATCGGGGAGTGGTGGATTCCTTCGACAGAGCGCATCGCCCGCGACAGGGTCGGCCCCCCGCGATAGCCGGTTGGCCCGCTACCTTCTTCGTCGTCTCGCACAGGTAGCTGTCGTCGTCGCACTCGTCGCGACGATTGCCTTCATTCTGATTCACCTCGCTCCTGGCGATCCGTTCGGCGCCGCGATGGACAACCCGAACGTCACCGATGCCGTGCGCGCCCAGTGGCGCGCTGCTTACGGCCTCGACCGTCCGCTGCCCCAGCAGTTCGCCAGTTACCTCGGCAGCGTCGCGAGAGGCGACCTTGGGTGGTCGTTCTCTCTGCAGCGTCCGGTTATCGACGTACTTCGAGATGCGCTGCCAAACACGCTGCTCCTCATGAGCATCGCTCTCGCCGCAAGCTTCTCTCTCGGAATCGCGCTGGCAATCGCACAGGCAAGCCGCGCCGGCTCCGTCACCGACCGTGTGCTCGGTGGCATTTCTCTCTTTTTCTTTTCGGTGCCCGAGTTCTGGCTGGCGCTGATGATCGTCGTGCTCCTCGCCTACCGGTTTCCGATTTTTCCAATCGGCGGAATGGTCGACTCGGTGATGCACTCGAGCCTGACGTCGTGGGGGAAATTCATCGACGTCGCGCGTCACACTGTTCTCCCGGCAGCGACTCTGACGTTGCTCTTTTCCGCTGTTGTGGCGCGCTATCAGCGGGCGGCGCTGCTCGACGTGCTTCCGGCAGAGTACGTTAGAACTGCGCGGGCAAAGGGAGTCCCGGAGCGCAGCATCGTTCGCCGGCATGCGTTGCGCAACGCCCTTCTTCCGGTGATCACTCTTTTCGGACTCGCATTTCCCGCACTGCTCACAGGCGCGGTATTCGTTGAGAAAGTGTTCGCCTGGCCGGGCATGGGCCTCGTCATCGTGAACTCGATCGAAAGCCGCGACTATCCACTGCTGATGGCGTCGGTGATCATCGGCAGCGTTCTCGTAGCCGCCGGAAGTCTCCTCGCCGATCTGCTCTACCGAGTCGCGGACCCGCGCATTCGCGATGATCGCTGAGCTGCCACTCCCGTTCCTCGCGAAGCGGACCGTCGCCCGGCGTCTCTTATCGAACCGCTCGGCGCTTGCTGCAATCGCGCTCCTGCTCGCGATCATCATTCCCTGTGTTGCCGCACCCTTGTTTGCGCCATACGATCCGTCCGTACAGCCAGACATCATCGGGCTCAGAAGCCAGTCGCCATCGGCCTCTCATCCTTTCGGGACTGATCCATTCAGCCGCGACGTCCTCAGCAGGGTGCTTTACGGAGGCCGGGTTTCTCTCGCCGTCGCGCTTGTGGCGACACTCGTGAGCATCACGCTGGGCACTGCGTACGGGGCAATCGCGGGATTCGCGGGAGGCGCCGTCGAATCCGTGATGATGCGGATTCTCGACGCTTTGCTTTCCATTCCCCGGCTGCTGCTGCTCATCGCGATCTTCGCGGCGTGGCGGCAGCTTCCGCTGGCGGGCTTCGTGGGAATCGTCGGGCTCACCGGCTGGTACGGCTTGAGCCGCATCGTACGGGGTCAGGTTCTTGCGATAAAGGGCGAAGAATTCGTTGTATCGGCGCGCGCACTGGGCGCCGGGCGCGCACGCATCCTGCTGAAGCACATTCTTCCAAACATCCTGACGCCGGTGATTGTCGCGGCGGCTCTGGGGGTGGGACACGTCATTTTACTCGAGGCGGGCCTTTCGTATCTCGGAATCGGCGTCCAACAGCCTGAGCCAAGCTGGGGCAACATCATCCAGGACGGCTCGGACCAGATCGCCGGCCTCTGGTGGATTTCTTTTTTCCCGGGCATGGCCATCGTGCTCACGGTGATGGCGTTCAACGTGCTCGGCGAGGCATTGCGGGAAGCACTGCAACCCCGCCATATGGGAACAGAATGAACGAGCCCGTAGCACCACTCCTTTCCGTCGAGAACCTCTGCACCTGGTTCCACACGCCGGGTGCGATAGCAAAGTCGGTGGACGGTGTCTCCTTCTCGGTAGCTCCAGGGGAGATGCTGGGCATCGTCGGAGAATCCGGCTGCGGAAAGTCCGTCACGGCTCTATCGATACTGCGCCTCATTCAGCAACCCGGCCGCATCGAGCCGGGCAGCCGGATCATGTTCGAGGGAAACGATCTCGTGACACTCGACGATTCCGCAATGCGCCACATTCGCGGCAATCGCATCTCGATGATCTTCCAGGAGCCGATGTCGGCGCTCAACCCCGTCTTCACAGTTGGCGATCAGGTGGCCGAAGTCGTCCGCATCCACGGCGAGGGGTCACGCAAGGATGCCTGGAAGCGAGCAGTCGAGATGCTCTCTCTGACTGGAATTCCCGACCCCGAGGACCGCGCCCGCCAGTATCCTCATCAGCTGTCGGGCGGAATGCGACAGCGTGTGCTGATTGCGATGGCACTGGTGATGAATCCCGCTCTCGTGATCGCCGACGAGCCGACGACGGCGCTCGACGTGACAATTCAAGCGCAGATCCTCGAGCTCCTCGTAGATCTTCAGAAGCGGTTCGGCACCTCCATCCTGCTGATCACGCACGATCTCGGCGTGGTTGCAGAGACGGCGTCACGAGTCGTTGTGATGTACTGCGGCGAGGTGGTCGAAGAAGCCGACGTCGAGACATTGTTCGCGGCGGCTCACCACCCGTACACTGAGGGCCTGATGCAGGCGATGCCCCAGCTCGGCGAGCCGCGCGCCAGGCTCAATGTCATTCCCGGCTCGGTGCCGCCTCCGACCGACTGGCCGTCCGGCTGCCGCTTTCGCGATCGCTGCCAGTATTCATGGGAGCTCTGCGAGGAGCAGCATCCGCCGCTGTATCAGATTTCCGCAGCGCATACGTCGCGATGTCATCTGGCGCTGGAGCCTGAGCGCAGAGCGCACCCGCACCCGCCGCTCGTCGAGCAGCTCGGGGTACCCGCCTGATGACCGAGCCAAGCTGGATGACGGACACGCGCGAGCGCATTCGCGCCGTCGAGTCGGGAAGGACCAGCGAAAAATCCGGTCCGCTTCTCTCGATACGAAACCTCAGCAAGCACTTTCCGATCAAGCGAGGGCTGCTCGGCCGCACCGCAGGTGCAGTGCGCGCCGTAAACGACGTCTCGTTCGACATCGCGCGCGGCGAAACGCTGAGTCTCGTCGGCGAGTCGGGTTGCGGCAAGACAACAACGGGCCGGTCGATCCTCCGCCTGATCGAGCCAACCGAAGGCCGGATCGACTTCGACGGACGCGACATTCGGCGGCTTGGTGCCTCGGCGATGCGCGCGGTTCGCCGGGAGATGCAGATCATCTTTCAGGATCCCGTTTCCTCGCTCAACCCGCGAATGACCATAGGCGCAGCCATCCGCGAAGGAATTCGAATCCACCGTCTCGCGGAGGGAGCTGCCGCGACCGCGATCGTGAAGCGGCTGCTCGAAGAGGTCGGCCTTCGTGGAGAATATGCTGCGCGTTATCCCCACGAATTCTCTGGCGGCCAACGCCAGCGCATCGGTATCGCGCGTGCTCTCGCCGTCGAGCCGCGTTTCATCGTCTGCGACGAGCCGGTGTCGGCGCTCGACGTCTCGGTCCAGGCACAGGTCATAAACCTTCTACGTGATCTGCAGCGCGACCGGCAGCTCACCTACCTGTTCATAGCGCACGATCTCTCGGTCGTGAAGCACATGTCGGACCGGGTTGCAGTGATGTACCTCGGAAAGATCGTCGAGCTCGCACCGGCTGACGATTTGTACCATGAGCCGATGATGCCCTACACGCAGGCTCTTCTCTCCGCGGTTCCGGTGCCTGATCCCAGAATCAGGAAGGAGCGGATTTTGCTGCAGGGAGACGTGCCTTCACCGGCGTCGCCACCGTCCGGATGCGTATTTCATCCCCGCTGCCACCATCCGGCGAAGGATGCCGCGTGCGCGAAAATCGTCCCCCCGCTGGAGGAGAAGGCACCCGGACACTTCGTCGCGTGCATCAAGCAGCCACCCACTCAGGTTACGTGGGAACAACAGCAGGAAGCCGGCGGCGTGAATCCGCCGGTTCGGTATCTTCCCGTCGTGGAGCAGCTCTCGCGTTCAGACAACTAGATCCCTCAATCGGCAGGCAACCATGACCGACAAGTCAGTGTTCGAGCAGCCGCAGAGTGCCAGTGTCGCAACAGATTCAGCCCCGTCCGGACTGGAGGAGTGGACCGGCGACCGCAGGTTCTTCGGACATCCACGCGGGTTGTCGACGCTCTTCTTCACGGAGATGTGGGAGCGGTTCTCCTACTACGGACTGCGCCCGCTGCTCGTGCTGTTCATGTCGGCCACCGTAATGAACGGTGGTTACGGGTTCGACAGAACGCAGGCCTCGGCCATCGTCGGTATTTACGCCGCGTTCGTCTACCTGATGTCTCTGCCCGGCGGTTGGGTTGCAGACCGTCTGCTCGGACTTCGTCGCGCGATTTTCATTGGCGCCGCGCTCATCTCGTCGGGACATATCTGCATCGGCCTCTCCGGCCTCCTCGGTCAGAGCGCGGGCAAGATTCCGTTCTTCCTCGGCCTGATTCTCATCGTTCTCGGCACCGGCCTTCTGAAGCCGAACATCTCTGCCATCGTCGGTGACCTGTATCCGGAAGGAGGCGCCCGGCGGGATGCCGGATTCTCGATCTTCTACATGGGAATCAACGTAGGTGCGCTTCTCGGCCAGCTAGTGACGGGTTACCTCGGCGAGCAGGTCGACTGGCACGTCGGCATGGGTGCCGCCGGAGTCGCAATGCTGATCGGTTTGACGATCTACAGCTTGCGCGCGAAGAAAACACTCGGCCCAATCGGGACCGTCCCGACGCGCCATCCGGATCCCGCCGTGCAGGCGAAGCAGGAGCGCACCGTCAAGACCTTCGTGATCAGCTTCGTGGCGGCGGTCGTCCTTGTGTTCATACTCGCCGCGACAGGTGCAGTCGAGCTGAACCCGGCCGGCATAGCCGAGTACATGACGTATGCGATGGTGACGATGGCCGTCGCGTTCTTTGCCTTCGTTTTCGTCCTTGGAAAGTTGTCCGGCGAAGAGAAGAAACGTGTCGCGGTGATCGTCGTGTTGTTCATCTTTGCGGCGATATTCTGGTCGGCCTTCGAGCAGGCTCCAACGGCACTCAACCTTTTCGCGCGCGATTTCACCGACCGCACCGTGGGCGGATTCGAGATTCCGGCAACCTGGTTCCAGTCCGTCAACCCGCTCATGATCATCCTGTTCGCGCCGATGTTCGCGGCGCTGTGGGTGGGACTGTCGAAGCGCGGCGGAGATCTTTCCGCCCCCGCAAAGTTTTCGCTGGGACTCTTTCTCGCCGGCCTCGGTTTCGTGATCATGATCTTCGCGGCGAATGCGATCGTCGAGAGCGGCGGGACCGTGCTCGTTTCACCGTGGTGGCTCGTCGGAAGTTATTTCTTCCAGTCTATCGGTGAGCTCTGCCTGAGTCCGGTTGGACTGTCGTCCATGACGAAGCTCTCGCCGCGAAAGTACGTCGGACAGATGATGGGAATCTGGTTCCTCGCTTCGGCTCTCGGAAACCTCATCGGCGGCAGGGTTGGCGGTCACGTCGATCCGGAGAAGCTCGACCAGATGCCGAGACTCTTCACGACGACGACGTTGTCCCTGATGATCGCGGCGGGAATCCTCGTTGCGCTCATTGTGCCGATTCGTCGAATGATGCGCGACGATACAAACCCGTTGCGCTAGTACGGGCGTAGTACGTAGCTGAGGAGGACGCGACCACTGCTTCGTGGTCGCTGCCTCTTCAGTCTCGCAGTACAGCTAAGGCCAGTTGAAAATACTGGTAGGAATCGCCCGCTCCCGGTTCCGCGCAACGTCGCTTGGCTCTTTCCAGAACATGCGCGTGAAGTTGTAGGCGGTGAGACGCGCCTGCCATTTGGCGCCGTGATCCTTGGGAATCGGGAAGGCGATGTCGAATCGCCATAACCGTTGCGATCCCGGTGGAACTGACGCAAGCAACCCAACACCTGCCGACCACCTCACGGCGGCATTCGTGCCGAACGGCGCGTCACCCGCCCACAACTTCGCAGTGTGCACGAACGGCGCAATTCCGACCGAAGCGAACTGCTTCAGCCGACCCAGGACAATGCGGTCCTCGACCCGGGTGACGAGCCGGCGAGCGCCCGCCAGTGTGGAACGTCTGTACCCTGCCAGACCGCCGTCGCGATCGGCGAGCGAGAGCTGAAACGGAATTCGCTGGCGCCAGCCGGCGCTCCATTCGACGGCGGCAACAAGAGTATGACGTGCCGCACCAGGCTTGACAAAACCGACCGCTCTGCCGCTCGCAAGAATACCGTCCCATTCGTCCTCCGATTCCGGCTTCCTTCCCTCGGCCAGCACTTCCATTCCGGCAAACGCGCGCGGCGAGCCGAAGCCCATGTAGACATCGGTGGACACGAACATGTCATGCCCGCCGCCGCCCAATGCTTCGACCCCGCGCCCGACGAGCGTCCCGATCTCGGCACCTTTCCGAATGTCCTGAAGTCCATCGAGTGACTCGAACCCGGCGACCTGTATGAACCGGACGTCGCGCAGACCGAAGAGAGCGTTGATCCGCGTCGTCCGATACGAAGAGTACCTGTTCGACAGTGGGGTGCCCTCCACAGGCACCAACTCGCGAGTCGCGACATCGAGCATTATTGGCGTGCTTCCGGGCAGCTCCTCCTCGTAGGACGCCGAGGCTCCAACAAGGGCGAGGCGGCCGGGAGGTCCGATTCGCACCACACCGCCTATGTCTCCGTAAGTCCGCTTGAACGGGAGATAGAAATACTGCCCGTCCAATCGCCGGAAGCGCGAATAGGAGTCGCGTGACCCCACGTTGGTGCGCCAGGACACCCGCTGCAGATCCGTCAGAAATGGATGACTCAATTCCACTCCCCAGTCTCCGCCGCGCTCGCGGCGTCCGAAGTCGGCGTGAAGCTGGTACGGCTTGCCCAGCACCTGATAGTCGACGAAATGAACGACCAACGCGTCTGGAAAATCGGAGTTGTACCGCCAGTCGGCGTCGAGACTGATGGCCTGTCCCATCAGATTTGCTTCTCCGAGCCTGATTTTACGGAAGTACGGCGACTTCCCGGATCCTCCACCGCCGAAAATAAGTGAGACTTCGTCGACGGTAACGACAGAGATGGCGACAGTGCCGTTCTCCTCCGGAAAGGCCAGCACGGAAGCGGCGGCCAGGTATGGCTGTGCGCGAAGGATGCGCTCGGACTCCGAGCGCCGGAGCTCGGTGCACGGTTCGCCGGGCTCGAGGGCAAGGAATCGTCGAATGATTTCGGACGACGTCGTGGCGTGAAGCGCAGTCACCTGTCGCGCGAGTCGCTGCTGAAGCTGGGAGCCCGTGATCTCGAACGGAGGGCGCGTGTGAATCTCGATACGGCTTATCGTCTGGCCCTTGCAGGCGACCGGCACCGGTTCCAGACTTTGACCGTTGACCGGGTACGGACGCGCAAGCGCCAGCGAAAACGCAACCAGAACAATCGGAGTTCTCAACGTGTCATCCACTCTCACGCACAGGATTTCCGACTCCCGGCCCGATGATGCCACGCTGAGAGCGGCCCATACTGTAGCCGTCACTGCGACGAGCGACACCCGACTCGGTGGTGCTCATCGTGTTCGACTCAATTCCGCGTACGTAACCGCGCTCGAGATAGCAGGGCTCATACCACTCGTAGTTCCACCTCTTTCATCACCAGCTGCGGCGCGCACAATAATCGCTGCGGTCGACGGCCTCGTCCTGACTGGAGGTGAGGACGTCGACCCCGCGCTTTACGGCCACGCTCCGCACGAGCACCTCGGCACGGTAAACCGCGTTCGCGATGAGACTGAAATAGCGCTTGTGCACGCGGCGCGCGAGATGCGAAAGCCCGTACTTGCAATCTGCCGGGGACCGCAGCTTCTCAACGTCGCCCTCGGAGGAACGCTCATACAGGATATTGCGTCCTGCGTGCCCGAGGCCCTGCCCCACAATTCCGGGGAGACTCGCGACGCGCGTGCGCACGAGGTGACGATCGAGCCAGGCTCACGGATCGCCGCGGCCGTCGGCGCGACGCA
This sequence comes from Gemmatimonadaceae bacterium, assembly GCA_035633115.1. NCBI lineage: Bacteria > Pseudomonadati > Gemmatimonadota > Gemmatimonadia > Gemmatimonadales > Gemmatimonadaceae > Gemmatimonadaceae bacterium. Next base: position 73,179 of record DASQFN010000112.1, read on the forward strand.
GATACGCGTGAACTCGCTGCATCACCAGAGTATCCTCGAGCCCGCTGTGGGCTTGCGGGTAACCGCCCGGGCGCCGGATGGAATCATCGAGGGCGTCGAAAGTGAGGACGACGGCTGGTGGGCGATTGCCGTACAATGGCATCCGGAAGAGATGAACGACTCTCCCGAGCCGTGGGACCGCGGAATTTTCCGGGCGTTCGCGAACCGATTGGAAGAGGGTTGAAGCGGCTTCGAGTTCTTCACATTGACTCCGGTCGCAAGTGGCGCGGTGGTCAGCGACAAGTCTTGCTGCTCGCCTCGGGGTTGATGCGGCGAGGCCACGAGCCGCTGATCATCGCGCCGCCGGACTCTCCACTGCTGAGGCGCGCGGCGCTCGCGGGGCTCGAGGCAGAGCCGACCCCGATGCAGGCGGACCTGGATCTCCGTGCAGCGCGAAGCGTTCGAAAACGCGTTCGCGAATTCGACGCTGACATCGTTCACGCGCACGACGCGCGCTCGCATGCGATAGCTCGCGTGTCGTTGATCGGACGCAAGGCGCCACCACTCGTGGTCACGCGGCGCGTCCCATTCGTTCCAAAAGCCGCGAGGCTCAAATACGGGAATCGTGTAACGCGTTTCGTCGCCGTCTCCAACGCCGTCAAAAACGCGATGATCGAAGGTGGAATCGAGCCGCATCGCATCATCGTTGTGCATTCCGGAGTCGAGAATCCTCCAGCGGCACTGGTCCCGCGACGCTGGCGGGAAGAGCTAGGCTGGCCCGGCAACACCGTCATCTGCGGAGTTGTCGGTGCGATGACAGCCGAGAAAGGGGTGACGAGTCTCGCGGCGATTGCCGCTCACCTCGAACCCGCTGCGCGCGAGCGCACGCGAATCCTTCTTCTGGGAGGAAATCGGGACGGTCGCGTCGAAATTGGCGGCGTGGCCGGCTTTTCCGCGGGATTTATCGAGGACATCATACCTGCCGTTGCGGGGATGGACGTGCTCTGGCATCCCTCGCGCGCAGAAGGACTCGGAACCGCCGTGATCGACTCGATGGCGGTGGGCGTACCGCCCGTCGCGTTCGCGGTCGGTGGAATTGCCGAGGTCATCGAACACGAGGTGAGCGGCCTGCTCGTCCCTCCCGGCGACCTTGCAGGCTTTACGCGTGCCGCGCAGCTGCTGATCGACGACGAGGCGGCTCGGGCGCAGCTGGCTGCGGCAGCTCGCCTTCGCGCAGGAATGTTCAGCGCCGAGACGATGACCCGGGAGACTGAAACGGTGTACTACCAGCTAGTTTTCGGTGGCGAGAACCTTTAGTGCTCGTCTATCTTGCGGGCTCCCGCGAATTAGCCAAGTCATTGAGGCACATTGCTCTACATCTGCATTCCTGCTTACAACGAAGGGCCTACAATCGGTGTTCTGCTGTGGCGTATTCGCAAGGTCTTCCAGGCATACTCGCGCGAGTATGAGATTGTCGTCTACGACGACGGAAGCACCGACGAGACGCCTGACCGGCTGCTACCATACGCCGAAATTGCGCCACTGACCGTTCTCCACGGCGAGACACGCGAGGGTTACGCTCACGCGATCGACCGGCTGTGTCGCGAGGTCTCCAGGCGCACACGCTACCCGCGCCGGGACGCGATGATCCTGATGCAGGGAGACTTTACGGATCAGCCGGAGCATCTCCCTGAGCTGATAAAGAGATTCGAGGGCGGCGCAGACATCGTCATCTCAGAGCGCGAAGCCGCGAAGGCGCCGGCGAGCGTTCGTCGCCTGCTCACGCTGGCTCCGTGGACCTTGAAGTTCTTCGTCGACATTCAGGGTGTGGCCGATCCCTTCAATGGATACCGCCTGTACCGGATCTCATTGCTGCGGGAGCTCATCAAATCGTTCGGTGAGAAACCCCTCGTTACGAGCGAGGGATGGGCGGCAAACGTCGAGCTGCTGATGAACACTGCTCCACTTGCCCGTCGGGTTGAGCGTGTCACACTCGCTCCACGCTACGACATTCGTGTGCGCGAAAGCAGGATCCGACCAGTCTCCGCAGGCATGGCACTTTACCGATTCGGCTGGGCTTCACGTGGGCGGAAGATCGTCGCGTCCACGCCCGCGCCTGCGGCAATCAAGACCGGCGGCGAAACAGGAACGAAGGCGGAGCCTGCCGGGGCGCGCAGGACAAGCCCATGAATCAGTCGAGCGTAAGAATCCTCGGTGTCGTGGCCGGTTTGTCGGTCGCATCGCCGACTGTCGCCACGCAGCCGTCGCAGGTTCCCGCACCTCAGTCCGCTCAGGCTCGGCCTGCGAGCTCGGACCAGCGCGCAATGCGGGTCCCCTTTGGGCCCGGCGAGCGCCTCAACTTCGACGTCCGCCTCGGAACGCTCAAGGTCGGAAGCAGCGCGATGGAAGTACGCGGCATTGAGTCAGTCCGTGGCCGCGACACCTGGCATACCGTATTCTGGGTCAAGGGAGGCACGTTCTTCTATCGCGTGAACGACATCTACGAGAGCTGGATCGACACGGAGAGCTTCCACTCTTTGCGTTTCGTGAAGATGCTCGAGGAGGGTACTACCGAGCGCGACCAGAAGTACGAGATCTATCCGGACCGCGGACTTTACGTCCACGAGCGGAACGACAAGCCGACCCGCACGCTCCCTACGGTCAAGCAGCCGCTCGATGACGGGTCGTTTCTCTATTTCGTCAGAACGATCCCACTGACCGTTGGCCAGACTTACGATTTCAGTCGTTATTTCATTCCCGATAGAAATCCGGTGAGGATTCGCGTCCTGCGACGTGAGCGGATAACAGTGCCGGCAGGAAGCTTCAACGCGCTCGTCCTGCAGCCGGTGATCAAGACGAAGGGTATCTTTTCCGAGGAAGGACACGCAGAGGTATGGATAACTGACGACTCTGCGCGAATGATTGTGCAGATCAAGTCGAAGCTCGCGTTCGGATCACTCAATCTTTACCTAAGATCATACTCCCTGGCGACGGCTCAAGCGCCCTAGACACCGAGCGCTCGACAGCTCCTGACGAGCTGCCGGCGGTATCGCGCTCGTCCGTTCCCGAAGCCGACCTGTCCGCCGTTCGCACGGTTCCGGTCGAGATGCGACCGAACAAGGTCAGGACCGAAGAGTTCGCGCGGCCCCCCGGAAATGATCGGTCCTTCTCGGCATTCGTGGCGAGTCTTCCCGAGGTACTGGTGGCGGGCGACTTTCGCGCGGTCGTTGCCGCGATAGCCTCGGCTGCTCGCAAGCGGCGCGCGGTAGTCGTAATGCTTGGCGGGCACATCGTAAAGACCGGAGTAGCTCCTCTGCTCATCGACCTCATGGAGCGGCGCGTCATCACGCACCTGGCGATGAACGGATCCGGCGCTATCCACGATTACGAGATCGCACGGTTCGGCGCTACGTCAGAGGATGTCGCGCGAGGCCTGGTCGATGGGACTTTCGGAATGGCGGAAGAGACAGGTCGCGGGATGAACGAAGCGTTCGTGGCTGGAATGGAGAACGGCTGGGGAATGGGTGAATCCGTTGCAAGGGCTCTCCAGCAGGTACAACTGGCTCATCCCGAGATGTCACTTCTTCTGGCGGCGGAGCGACTCGGTATTCCCTGCACCGTCCACGCCGCACTCGGCGCTGAGATCATACACCAGCACCCCGCGGCGAATGGCGCCGCAATCGGGGACACGAGCCATCGCGATTTCAGACGGCTCGCCGCCTCTCTACCCGCCCTTCACGATGGCGGCGTTGTGCTCAACCTCGGCAGTGCGGTCATCATGCCGGAGGTTTTTCTGAAGGCGCTGACAATTGCGCGGAATCTGAATGCGTCGAAGCCTGTTGATTTCACGACGTGCGACCTCGATATGATCCGACACTATCGCCCACGCGTGAACGTCGTAATACGGCCAACCAGCGCCGGTGGATCGGGGTACGAAATAACAGGGCACCATGAGATCATGGTGCCCCTGCTTGCCTGGGCGGTGGCGGACGAGCTCGACCGCCCCAACCCCGCCTAGCCGCGAATCATTCTTGCCGGCGACTTGTCATCGCCCGCGCTGCCGGAATATCAATACCTATCGATGCTCGTTCCCGACCACCGCTCTCGCAGACGGCGCGCAGTGTCCGGAGAGAATATGCGAATCGCGAGGTAAGCGATTCCGCCGATTATCAGCGCCTTGATTGCGAAGCCGAGCAGCCAGAAAGTCACGCCGATCAGGGTGCCGAAAATGCTGAACACCAGGCCCAAAGCGAAAATGCCGAGCATCACCATCAGGCCAGTCATCAGTATTGTCTTGAGCATCGAGATCTTCTCCATTGCGGGAATGTGTACACTACGATAATGCTCGTGCCCCGGTTTCAGCCATGAGCACCGCACGCGACGTGACGATTGCGGGAGCCGGAATCATCGGGCTCGCCACTGCCGCTGCGGCGGCGCAGCGCGGCCTGACGGTGTTGCTCATCGGTGATCAGCGCGCCGGCGAGGCTTCATCGGCTGCCGCGGGTATGCTCGCACCGTCGATTGAGCGCGCGGTCGCACCGGCGCACGACTTCGCCATTGCCGCGCGGGACCGTTATCCGGCCTACGTCGAGGAGCTGGCGGAGCTCACTGGCATCAGAGTCCCTCTGAATCGGCTTGGGATTCTCCAGGTCGCCCTGACGGAAGCAGGCGTCCGAGGTCTTCGCCGGGTGGCACTGCCCGGAAGCGAGTGGATCGAGCGCGGTCCTCTCGCTGAGCTCGAGCCGACGCTCGGACACGCGATTGGTGCGGTTCTGAATCCGGAGGATGGAGCCGTCGACAATGTGACACTACTGCGCGCGCTTGCCGCGCTCGTCGACGCTTCACCGCTTGTTACCCGGCTCGAGGGCACGGTGCTGCAGGTAAAGCCCGACGGCGGGCGACCACGCGTCGAGGTAGCAGGAGGCGAATCGTTCGAATCTGCGTGGGTCGTGATCGCCGGAGGAGCGTGGTCAACGATGATCGGCGGACTTCCGCTGCTCGCATCGGTGCAGCCATCGCGGGGACAGCTCATTGCTTATGACGCGATTGGATTGCGTCACGCTGTCTATGGTCCGCGCGGCTATCTCGTCCCGCGCGTGAATCTCCAGACCATTGCCGGTACGACAATGGAAAGCGTTGGGTTCGACCCGAGCACAACGAATGAAGGATTGGAGCGAGTCCGATCTTCGTCGGAGGAAATCGCGCCGGCGCTCAGCATCACTCCTGTTCAGAGTGCGTGGGCGGGACTGCGCCCCGTGACGCCGGACCTTCTGCCGCTCCTGGGACCAGATCCGAACCACCCCAATATCATCTACGCCTGCGGCCACTCGCGGAACGGAATACTTCTCGCTCCGCTGACCGCGGAAGTGGTTGCCACCATCATCGCGGGCGACCCGGTCCCCCACGACATCACTCAATTTCGCCCCGACCGCTTTTAGCGTAGATTCCCCTGAACCAATGAGCGAAGCGCTATACCAGATAATGGGCCGCCATCGGGTGGAGCCCTTGCCGGAGCGCAAACCTTCGTGGCTCAAGGTCAAGGCACCGGGCGGTCCCAACTACATACGGCTCAAGCATTTAATGCGTGAGCTCGACCTCCATTCGGTCTGCGAGGAGGCCCATTGCCCCAATGTCGGCGAATGTTGGGAGCATGGCACCGCCACATTCATGATTCTGGGCGACATCTGCACACGCAATTGCGCGTACTGTGCTGTTGCTCACGGGCGTCCACCCAAATACGACATCGAAGAACCCGCACGAGTGGCGCAGGCAATCGCCGAGATGGAGCTTCAGCACGCCGTCATCACGTCTGTCGATCGCGATGACCTCCCCGATTTCGGCGCCTGGATTTTTGCGGAAACGATCAGGAAGATTCACGAGCTCGTGCCGGGCTGCTCCGTCGAGGTTCTCGTTCCTGATTTTCAGGGAAATGAAGCGAGTATCCGCGCGGTGCTCGATGCCGGTCCGGAGATCTACAATCACAACACGGAGACAGTCCCCCGCCTCTACAAGAAAGCGCGACCGGGCGGACGCTACCCGAGAGTGCTGGAGATTTTCCGTTTCGCGAAGCGCGTCGCTCCGGAAATACCGACGAAGACAGGGATGATTCTCGGCATGGGAGAGACATTCGAGGAAGTTGTCGCCGTAATGCGCGATCTGCGTGAGGTAGACGTGGATATCCTCACGCTTGGTCAGTATCTCCGCCCGTCCGACAAGCACATCGCCCTCGACCGCTACTACACGCCCGCCGAGTTCAGAGAGCTGTACGAAACGGGCATGGAGATGGGCTTCCGTCATGTCGAATCCGGCCCGCTCGTGCGCTCGAGCTACCACGCGTGGGAGCAGGTCCAGGCGGCCGGCGTATGACTACGCAGGTTCCGCCCGACACTCAGACTCAGGCTCCGTCGACAGCCTCAGCCGGCAACAACGGACAGCCCGCGGACGATCAGGCGAGCCTCAGAAAGGATCTCCTCAGGTCGATGCTGATCCAGCGACGATTCGAGGAGCGCTGCGCCGAAGCCTATGCTCTCGGGAAGATCGGCGGTTTTTGCCACCTCTACATCGGACAGGAGGCAATCTCCGCGGGGACGATGTCCATGCTTCGCCCCGACGACTACGTAGTCACTTCCTATCGGGACCATGGCCAGGCTATCGCGCGCGGAATGAGTCCACGGTCCGTGATGGCCGAGCTGTTTGGGCGACAGGACGGCTGCTCCGGAGGAAAAGGGGGCTCGATGCATCTCTTCGACAAGAGCCTCAATTTCCTCGGTGGACATGGAATTGTCGGCGGTCACGTACCTCTGGCGGCCGGCGTGGGCTGGGCGATCAAGTACCGCGGCGGCGATCAGGTCTGCGTCTGCTTCTTCGGCGAGGCAGCCGTCAACATCGGCGCGTTCCACGAGGCGCTCAACATGGCGTCCCTGTGGAAGCTGCCCTGTGTTTTCATCATCGAGAACAACCGTTACGGGATGGGTACTGAGATTTCGCGCGCGACCGCTAACGAAGATGTCACGGCTCGCGGCGCGGCATACCGAATGCCCGGCGAGTCAGTGGATGCGCAGGATGTGTTCGCCGTGCGCGACGCGGTCGGCAGAGCGCTCCACCTCGCAAGAACGCAGAGGCAGCCGACGTTACTCGAGATGCGCACCTATCGCTTCATGGGTCACTCGATGTCCGACGCCGCCAGCGGCACCTATCGCACTAAGGAAGAGCTCGAGGAAAACATGAAGCGGGATCCGATCCTCGTGCTTCGCGAGAAGATGCACGCAGGCGGCGAGCTTCCTGATGGAGAACTCAAGAAAATGGACGACGAGGCGAAGGCGATCGCCCAGGATGCATGGGATTTCGCCGACAAGAGTCCCGAGCCGCCGCTGAGCGAGCTGTGGGAAGACGTACTCGTCGACACCACGAGCTGACAATGCCAGTCCTCACGTATCGAGACGCTCTGAGGGAAGCCTTGCGTGAAGAGCTAATCAGGGATGATCGCGTCTTCCTGATGGGCGAGGAAGTCGCTCAGTACAATGGCGCGTACAAGGTCTCCAAGGGACTGCTGGACGAATTCGGGCCGATGCGGATTGTCGACACGCCGATCACCGAGCTCGGATTTGCGGGAGTTGGTATTGGCTCGGCGATGGTCGGCCTGCGGCCCATCATCGAGTTCATGACCTGGAACTTCGCTCTTCTCGCGATCGATCAGGTCGTGAACGCAGCAGCGAAGATGCTTTACATGTCCGGCGGACAGTTTCCGATGCCCATGGTCTTTCGCGGTCCCAACGGCTCGGCCCTTCAGCTCTCAGCGCAGCACTCCCAGGCCTGGGAGAGCTGGCTCGCACACATCCCGGGACTGAAGGTCGTCACACCCGGGACCCCTGCCGACGCGAAGGGACTTCTCAAGTCGGCGATTCGCGATGACAATCCCGTGGTGTTTCTCGAGGGCGAGATGCTTTACAACACCAAGGGCGAAGTGCCCCAGGGTGATTACACCATCCCGCTTGGGAAAGCGGATCTCAAGCGCGAAGGTGACGCTTGCACCATCGTGGCGCATGGAAAAATGGTGCTGGTCGCGCTGCAGGTTGCGGACGCTCTCGCCAAGGAAGGAATCGCGGTCGACGTGGTGGACCTGCGCACCGTGAGGCCGATCGACATCGAGGCGATCGCGACCTCTGTGCGAAAAACGAATCGCGCGGTGGTTCTGGAGGAAGGATGGGAGATCTGCGGTGTTGGTGCGCAGGTCGTCGACTTCATCCAGCGGGAATGCTTCGACGACCTCGACTCCCCTGTCCTGCGGGTCCATCAGGAAGATGTTCCGATGCCCTACGCAAAGAATCTCGAGCGCGCAGCAAAGCCGGATGCGCCGAAGGCGATAGCTGCCGTGAAGAAAGTCATGTACCTGGCCTGACGATGGCGACAAAAGTCGTAATGGAAGCGCTCTCGCCGACAATGGAGGAGGGGCGCCTCGTCAAATGGCTGAAGAACGAAGGCGATGCCATCAAGTCAGGTGAGGTTCTCGCCGAGGTCGAGACCGACAAGGCGATAATGGAGCTTGTCGCCCGCGGGGACGGCGTGCTGCGCAAGCGACTCGCCAACGAAGGCGATGCCTCGCCGGTTGGGACAATCCTCGCGGTGATCGCGCCGGCAGAGGAGAACATCGATGCTTTGATCGCGGAGGCGGGAGCCGCGGCGCCCGCAGCCGCCGCGCCCGCGGCTCCGGCCGAGTCGCAGGGTGAAGCTTCAACACCTCAACAGGAGGCGTCACAACCGAGCGAGGGCGGAGGGGCTGCGGTTGCAGCTCCCCCGAAGCCGCCGCCGTCGGCGTCCGGCGGGGACCAAGCCGGCGCCGCGCAAACACCGCCGGCGCCCTCACCGCCATCGCCTGCTCCCGCGCAGCCTCGGAGCGGAGGGAACGGACGCCAGCGCACTTCACCGCTCGCACGTCGTCTCGCCTCCGACCGCGGAATCGAGCTGTCACTCGTTCGCGGCTCGGGCCCGGGTGGACGAATCATCAAGCGCGACATCGAGAGCGCCGTGGCGAGCGCCGCGGCTCGTCCCAAGCCTGCTGCTGCAGCTGCCGCTCCCGCAAAACGAATCATCAGTCGCGAAGGCGATTTCCAGGACGTGCCGCTCACGCAGATCAGGAAGACGATCGCGCGACGTCTGTCGGAATCCCTCGGGCCGATCCCGACTTTCTATCTCACCGCGGAGTTCGACATGGTCCGCGCGTCCGAGATGCGGGCGGCGTTCAAGGAGCTCGGCGAAGAATTCAAGGTGTCGTTCAACGACATTGTCCTCAAAGCCGTCGCGAATGCCCTCGCCGATCACCCGGAAGTCAATGCGCACTGGATGGGAGATCGTATTCGGCACTTCAACCGCGTGCATGTCGCGATGGCCGTCGCCGTCGAGGAAGGGTTGATCACGCCGGTCATCTTCGACGCTGACCGCAAGAGTCTACCCGACATCTCACGGGAGGCGCGACATCTCGCGGAGCTCGCGCGCAATCGCAAGCTCACTCCCGAGCAGTATACAGGGTCGACGTTCTCCGTCTCGAACCTTGGAATGCTCGATATCGAGCACTTCACCGCCATCATCAATCCACCCGAGTCCGCGATCCTCGCCGTGGGTGCTGTTGAGGACAAGCCGGTTGTCGTCGACGGCACCATCTCCGTGCGCCAGCGCATGCGCGTGACAATGAGCTGCGACCACCGTGTGATCGATGGCGCAACGGGAGCGCGTTTCCTGCAGGCGCTGCGGCGCCTCATTGAGAATCCGCTCCTGCTGGTTCTTTGAACCCTCTCGGTAATGACTAAATGGCTTCATACGATCTGATCTTTATCGGTGGCGGGCCGGCTGGGTACGTCGGCGCCATTCGGGCCGCGCAGCTTGGAATGTCCGTCGCCGTAGTGGAGAAAGAGGGATTGGGCGGCACCTGTGTTCTTTGGGGATGCATTCCCGCCAAGGCGCTTCTCGAGTCCGCCTCTCTCGCCAACAAGGTGCGAAGGGCCGCCGACTTCGGGATAACAGTCAGCGAGCCAAAGTTCGACTACGGCGTTGCGATGAAGCGCTCGCGTGCCGTGAGCACGCAGAACTCGAAAGGCGTTGAATTCCTGTTCAAGAAAAACAAGATCACGAACATCAAGGGGACGGGAAAGCTCGCTGGAAAGAACGCAGTATCCGTGAAGACCGCGGACGGGAAGGAGGAAAAACACGAAGCCAAAAAGGGAATCGTCATCTCTACCGGCTCGCGCGTGAAAGGACTCCCCCAGTCCGGCCTCGAGCTCAACAAGACAACGATCATTTCCTCCGATGAAGCTCTCGTTCTGGAGCGCGCGCCGAAAACGATGGCGATCGTAGGCGCGGGCGCCGTGGGATGCGAGTTTGCCGACGTCTTCAACGCATTCGGCACGAAGGTCACGCTGATTGACGTGATGCCGGCGATTCTTCCGCTGGAGGATGGCGACTGCTCGGTTGAGCTGGCTAAGAGCTTCAAGAAGCGCGGAATCGACGTGATTACGGGAGCCAAGATCGGCAACGTCAAGGCGGCCAGGAATTCGGTGACCATGTCGCTCGATGTCGGCGGAAAAACCCAGAGTCTGGAGGTCGAGCAGGTTCTGGTCGCGGCCGGGCGGGCTCCGAACGTGGAGGACGTCGGCCTCAAGGAGGCAGGCGTTCAGCTCACCGACAAGGGCTTCGTCAAGATCAATGATCGGATGGAGACCACGGCAAAAGGCATCTTCGCAATCGGCGACGTTGCCGGACCTCCAATGCTGGCGCACAAGGGATCACGCGAAGGCGTGGTGCTGGCCGAGCTCCTCGCCGGAGATCCGCACGTGCAGATGATGAATTACGGCAACATTCCCAACGCGACCTACTGCCACCCTGAAGTCGCGTCGGTCGGCCTCACCGAGCAGCAGTGCAAGGAGAAGAAGCTCGAGTTCAAGGTCGGGAAGTTTCCTTTCTCCGCTAACGGGCGGGCGCGTACCTCGGGCGAGACTGAGGGCTTCGTCAAGATCATCCGCGACTCGAAGTACGGCGAGATACTCGGTGCGCACATCATTGGATCGCACGCGACCGAGATACTGCACGAGCTCGTCGTCGCGCGGGCGAATGAGTTCACCGTTGATGAAGTCGATCTGGCGATTCACGCCCACCCGACTCTGTCTGAGGCGGTGGCCGAGGCCTGCCTCGATTCGGTCGGCAAATTGATTCACGCCTGACGCCGCCGTGACGGAAAAAACTGACGCCCGTGAGCTCTGGATTGTATCGCTCGGACTGACGCCGTACGAGGAGGCCCTCGAACTTCAGCGCACCCTTGCCGCAGAGCGTATCAGCGGAGCGATTCCGGAAGACATCCTGCTGCTGGTCGAGCACCCTCCTGTCGTAACCCTCGGAAGATCTGCCAAGTCGCGGAATCTCGTTTCGAGTCCGGAGTATCTCGCCTCTAGAGGCGTGGAGCTTTTCGAGGTGGAGCGTGGCGGCGACGTGACATTTCACGGGCCCGGCCAGCTGGTTGGGTATCCGATCATCGATCTCAAGCGACACAAGGTCGACCTGCACTGGTATCTCCGCCAGGTGGAAGAAGCGTTGATTCGCACGCTCGCTCCCTATTCCATCCCTGCAGAGCGAAACCCCGGCTTCACAGGAGTGTGGACGAGGGGTAGAAAGATCGCGTCCATCGGAGTTCACACGCGCGATTGGGTGACATGGCACGGCTTCGCGCTGAACGTCACGACCGAGTTGTCCTACTTTGATCTGATAATTCCTTGCGGCATCGAGGGTGTGACAATGACTTCCATCGAGCGGGAGATAGAAGCGTCGTCTGGCCTTCCCGCGCTGACGCTCGACGCCGCGGGTGAAATTATCGCTGGATCGTTTGGTGATCTATTCGATCTCGCGCCCGTCGTCGTGGATGCAGCTGCGCTATCGGCAACTCTCTCCTAGTTCGCGCCGTCGCTCGAGACTCGTTGTATCGGCGCAACTAGCGCCTGCTGGCTACCGTGCGCGATCCACCTTTCGTAGGAACGCCCGGAGGACTGCGTTGTAGTGTTCGGGTTCGTCGTGCATCGTAAGGTGAGCACTCTGCTCGAAGACGACGAGCTCGGCACCGGGTACCAGGCTCTGGTAATAGCGCCCGGCAGCGGGCGTCGACGAATCGTAGCGCCCCACCGTAAACAATGTCGGCACGGCGATGTCAGCGAGGTGACTTGTCCAGTCTCCGGGAGGACGGCCACGCCGCATGTATCCGGCGATGGCTGGATTATTCAGCGCCACGGCACTATCGAGGTCGACTGACCACGGCAGGCGGCGAGCGTGAAAGTGATTCAGGAAAATCTGACGTGCTTTCACATATTCCGGCGCATCGGTCGTCTGGTCCCTTTCGTGCCGGACCATCACACTGTACACAGAATCCGGCAGCGTGCGCATCAGACTGTCACGGTCCCGCTGAAATCGACTCAGAGTGAGCGCCGGTCCTGCGAGAATGAGACTGCGCACTCCCTTCGGCTTTGTCGCCATGTAAGCAACAGCGAGCCTCGCTCCAAAGGAATGTCCGTAGAGATGAACCTCGCTGAGACCCAGGGCTTCGCGCACCCGCCCGATCTCATCGACGAATCGCTCCATCCGCCACAGTGTCGTGTCAGTCGGTCGATCGGATTTGCCGCCGCCGAGCTGATCGTAAAAAATCACCCGGCGGTCAGCCGCAATTCCGGCCATCGGCTTGAGATAGAAATGATTGACGCCCGCACCACCGTGCAAAAGGAGGAGAGGGGTGTCAGGTCCACTGCCCACGACGCGGTACCACACGCGTCCACCTTCGACTGCGATGAAGCCCTCACGCTGCGGAACAGGCATTGACGCACAGGCACTCAGAGAAAGGAATGCGGCCGCACTCAAGAAACACCGTGTTCTCGTCATTGGGGACGCCCTCCCGTTGGAGACGTAAAGATTCTCTCGTCGAGTCCGACGCTGCGAACGACCGCGGCAAACCGCGGGCTCCTGCGCAGTGGATCGAATTCCCTTTCGCTGAGCGAGTAGTTGGTGGGAAAATTGTAGCGGAGGGCGGCCGAACGCTCGAGAGCGCTCAAGGCCGATGCGGTGTCGCCGAGGGCGAGATAAAGCATCGCTCCGAAGCCCTGACGGGCGAAGTCGTGTCGGACGCGGCCTTGCTCGTCGAGCGTGCGATTCGCCTCGAGCATTGTCACGGCACGTTCCTTATACCCGAGTCGAGCCAGAATTCCGGCCGCGGAGTTCCGCCACTGCGGTACTCGATTCCACAATCGTTCGGTCAGAATCCGCGCTTTAGCGGTATCGCCGGTGAGCTGGTTGACCTGCGCGGCCATGAACAGTGCCGGCGGATTGACAGAATCCAGTTGCATTGCCCGGTTCAATTCGATGACCGCCTCATCGTTGTGCCCCGTGAGCGACAACAAGTGTCCCAACCAGCCGGACGCCACTGCGGAATACGGATCGAGCATTCGGGCGCGTTCGAATTGTGCCTTCGCCTCCGACACATGACCTGTATAGTGAAGGATGCGTCCATACTGCACGCGAGCAGACGCGTCCTGGGGATCGAGCGCAACGGCCCGCCGGTGCTCGGCGAACGACCGATCCCACTGGTACGAATCCGAGTAGGCCATACCCAGGGCTGTGTGGGCCTCCGCGAGCGTCGTATCGAGCGCCAGCGCGCGTTTCGCGGCAGGTATGGCACGGATGCCGACTGCCCGAGGGTCAACGGCACTGAAATACGGAAGTAGCTCGAGTGCGACACTGAGAGCCGCGTATGCTCGCGCGAAGGTGCTGTCCCTGGCGATGGCCTGCTCAAAATTCTCGATCGCCTGCGCTACGCCGGCCCCTCTTCGCTCGAGCAGATACCGCCCCCGCAGATAGAGATCGTACGCTTCTGCGTCGGAGGTTCCACTGCTCGTGACGGTACGAAGCATGGCCGCGCTGCCACCAGTTACCGCCGTCCCCTGCAGCGCGATGGCAACGTCCCCTGCAAGGTCGTCCTGAATCGAGTATGCCTGCCGGGCATCGCGCTCATAATCCTCCGACCAGAACTCACTGTTGTCGGACGCATTCAGCACTTGCGCCGACACGCGAAGTCGGTCGCCGAGACGGCGCACAGTCGCATGCACCACGTAACCGGCGTCGAGCGCCTTTCCTACATTCTGTGCGTTGATCTCCCGAATTCCGCGATAGCGATACGTGAGCGTACGTGAGACTACACGGATTCCCTGAACTTTTCCCAACGCTGTCGCGAGACCGTCTGCCATTCCGGACGAGAGATATTCCTGAGTCGAGTCGCCACCCTCGTTGGTGAAGGGAAGGATGGCAATGGATTTCGTCACCGGTCCTCCGGAACGGCCGAGCTGCGTCCGCACCGCTGCGAATGCAATCGACACGGCGACAACAAAGAGGATCGCGGCGGCGGCCATCACATCGCGACGCGTACGCAGATACGGGAGCCTGAAGCGGCCACCCGACGCGTCGGCGTCGAGCGCAGCGAGAATCTCGGCCGCTGATTGCGGGCGTCGCGCGGGATCCTTTTCCAGACACTGCATCACAAGCCGCGCGAGAGACACCGGACAATCGGAGCGCCGCTCAGCGACGCCGGTGGGCCGCTCGCTGAGATGCGCTCCGAGCAGCCGACCGGCTGATCGACCCTCGAACGGCGGGCTCCCGGTCAACAGCTCGTACGCAAGGCATCCGAACGAGTAGAAATCCGCGCGATGATCGATGTCCGAATCACCGGCGATTTGCTCGGGCGCCATGTATGCGGGCGTGCCGATCGCCATTCCTGCCTGGGTAAACGTGGTGACGGGCGAATTTCCACCTTGGTCCGCCTGGCGTGCTGCTGTAAGAGCCTTGGCGATTCCAAAATCCGTGACGACTGCTGCGTGCCCCGAGAGCAGCACGTTGTCGGGTTTGATATCGCGATGTACGACGCCGTGCTCATGCGCGTACGACAGCGCTCGCGCCACATCGCGAAGAACGCTCACTGCCTCCGGTATGCTTACAGCCAGCTCACGACGGAGCCGTTCACGCAGAGACTGCCCTTCGACAAAGGGCATTGTATAGTAAGGGGTTCCCGCAATCTCGCCGCTCGACAATACAGGAACGATGTTCGCCTGCTGAAGCGAAGCTGCGAGCCGGATCTCACGCGCGAAACGCTGGGCGGATACTGCAGCCGCAAGATCGGCGGAAAGCACCTTGATGACCACCCGGCGATCGAGGGAACGCTCGAGAGCCACGAACACACGGGACATTCCGCCGCCTCCGAGCTCGTCCTCGATGGTGTAAATGTCGCCGAGTGTGGCCTGGAGCTGAGCACGAAGGTCCGACACCAGCCTGCCCGCGAGAAAGGACCGACCCGAATATCGAATGTAGTAGTCGTTGCGCGGCGCGTCGAGCAACGTGGCCAAGGCGCGTGCGGCTCGATGCTACCTTCTTGGACGCCCCGGATCCAGTCCTCCGTATCGTCGAACTTGTTCAATCCGCTGGATCCGTTTCACCATGGGGCGATCCCGTGCCCCGCTCCTATATTAGAGACCGATGACCGACGTGACTCCCCGCCCTGTTCGGATCTACGCCACGCGCGAGAGAATCGTCGTTTCCTCACAGCGCGACCTGTCCGCCGATTTGAATCCACAACAGGCTGCTGCGGCGACACATGGGAGCGGGCCGCTCCTCATCATCGCCGGCGCCGGAACCGGGAAAACGCGAACCCTGATCTATCGCGTAGCCCATCTTATCGACACCGGCGTCAAGGCCGAGCGAATACTTCTGCTCACTTTCACCCGTCGCGCGGCTCAGGAGATGCTTTCCCGGGCGGAGAAGCTCGTCGGAGGCAGCAGCCGCAAGGTGCACGGCGGGACATTCCATGCCACCGGCCATCGCCTCCTGAGACGATTCGGAGCGGCCGCCGGCCTGCCACGTGACTTCACCATAATGGATCAGGGCGATTCCGCCGACCTGATGCAGCTGTCGCGCTCGCAGCTCGGCTACGCAGCTAAAGGCAAGCGATTTCCGAAAAAGGAGACGCTCCAGTACGTCTACTCGCGGCACCTGAACACCAGCATATCGATCGAAGACATCCTCCGCGACGACTACCCGCAGTTCGTCGATTACCTCGAGGATTTCGGAAAGATCTATGGCGACTACACCGCGAGAAAGCAGCAGCGGAATCTCGTGGATTACGACGACCTGCTTCTCTTCTGGGCAATGCTGCTCGAGGGGTCGCCGGAGATTGGAGGAAGAATCGCCTCACTGTACGATCACATTCTGGTCGACGAATACCAGGACACGAACGTCCTCCAGGCGCGCATCCTCAAGGGCATGTGCAGCACACATCGCAACATCACCGTGGTTGGAGACGACGCGCAGAGCATCTACTCCTTTCGCGGCGCGAACTTCAGAAACATTCTTGGATTTCCGAAACAGTTCGAGGGCACCACCGTCGTGACGCTGGAGCAGAACTACCGCTCCACGGCGCCGATCCTCGACGTGACGAACACGCTCATTTCTCGCGCTGCCGAGCGTTTCACCAAGAACCTGTGGACTGAGCGCAAGGGAGGCGAGCTTCCGTGGCTCGTGGCGGCGCAGGACGAGGAGGCACAGACTCGTTTTGTGGTGGACCGGATTCTCGAGCTGCACGAGGAAGGCACACCGCTCAGGCAGATGGCGGTTCTTTTCCGCGCGGGTTACATGTCGGCCAACCTCGAGATCGAGCTCACCAATCGCAAGATTCCTTTCGAGAAGTGGGGCGGGTTGAAATTTCTCGAGGCAGCTCACGTCAAGGACGTGCTCGCATTTCTGCGCATCCTCGAGAACCCGCGCGACGAGGTGAGCTGGTATCGGATCCTGCTGCTTCTCCCCGGCATCGGCGAATCCACCGCCCGCTCGGCCATCGATTCTATGGCGAGCGCCGCATGGGAATCTGCGGCATTCGGCAGGTACCAGCCGCCGCCGCGCGCGCGCGTGGCGCATGCGTCGCTGGTCGCTCTTCTCGATGAGCTTCGCTCGGGTTGCTCGACTGACGAAGCGATCGTCGCCGCTGAGATCTCACGCGTCCGCCTGTTGTATGACAATGTCTTACGCGAGCGCTATGACAAAGTGGAGCCACGCCTTGCGGACCTCGATCAGCTCCAGCACATCGCAGCCGGCTACCCCGACCGGGCCACGTTTCTCTCGGCCCTCGCGCTGGAACCGCCTCAAGCGACGCAGGATCTGGCGGGCGCAAGTGAAGACGAGGAGGACGACTACCTCGTGCTCAGCACGGCGCACTCGGCGAAGGGGAAGGAATGGGACGCCGTCTTCGTGATCTGGGCGGTGGATGGGTGGTTCCCGTCGGCCCGGTGTCTCAAGACTCCGGAGGAGACGGACGAAGAGCGCCGGCTGATGTACGTTGCGATGACGCGAGCGCGGAATCACCTCAGCATCGTGTATCCGTTAAACGCTTATTCCACTCGGCGCGGCTCGGACTACTCCCTCGACCAGCTCTCGCGCTTCATCGACAGAGGAGTGCGCGACAGAATGGAACGCGTGACCGTGGGGATACCGCCGACCGCACAGGAAGGAGACGCGGCTCCCCGCGGGCCGCTGCTGGACCTGAGAGCGCTCCTCCGGGGACGGTTCGGCGGGTAGAACAAATCAGGCAACAGACAACTGGCATCGGGCAACGGGCAACGGACCGCGGGCATCGGCTAGCGCGTAGCGGCCAACGGGTACGGGAACGGGCACCGGCTAACCGGTTGCGGGCATCGGTTCGATATGTGGCGCGTGGCGCGGCACTGCACTATTCCTACGAATAGAGTTCTCCCTCAATAGCCGAAGACCTCGAGCATGGGCGAAAGCGGGGTTTCGAGGCGTGAACGTGTATTCTGAAGCGGCAGTCTGTACTAGCCCGCCGGGACTGAGAAGGCCGCCAGCCAGCGCCTCAACCCATCGTACGGGTCCTTCGGTGACGCTTTCGCGAGCCCGATGATGCGTCCGATCGCGCGTCGCAGGTTGCCTCCCTCTCTAGCGTACACGGCATCGAACAGGTCGAGATTCCTCGCGTATACGCGCCGCGCGAGAAGTGAGGCGTTGTCGAGCGGGACGCGCTGAGCATACCACGGGCTCACCGTTCGCAGCCGCGGCGCAATCTCCGTGACCAGCGTCGCCCGCGCCCGCGAATAAACCGTGTCGCGCACCCCGATGCGTGCGTCACGGCTTTCAGGATGCGCCGAGTAGGCCGAGTCCAGTGTGCGCGCGAGCGAGCTCCAGAATTCGCCGAGAATCTTCTCATCCTCCCACGCAGCGTCCGCCCGGGCGGCGGCCCCCGTTTGTCCACGAGAGCGGAAGAACGCGGCAGCACCGCGCGCTCCGACGAAGCTCGCGAACGACTCGTTGAACGGAGCGCTGCCCGGAGCATAAAAAGTGTTGTGAGTCAGCTCGTGAATGACGGTATTGGCGAGGTCGACCGAATCGCGCTTGAGACTCGTGCTGAGCAGCGGGTCGTTGAACCAGCCGAGTGTGCTGAAAGCATCAGCTGGTCGCAATGAAACGTCATACCCGTCCTCGTAGAACTTGCGCGCCGCCCGGCGCGCCGCATTGAAGTCGAAGTACCCTTTGTAGGGAACTCGTCCGACAATCGGAAACCACCACGTGTAAGGCTCCAGCCTGTCGCGGTACGCGGCGGACAGAACCAGGACGAGTGTGTCCTTGTCCAGACGCGAGTAGGTCGTAAAGCTTTCTTTCGTACGAAGCCCGACTGAATCCCTGGCGTATGAGCGAGCAGCGAGCACAAGTCTGAGCTTCTGGCGCACCGCGAAATCGAGGCTGGGGTCTGCAACGAGCTCCGCAATGGGCCGCCTGCGCGCCAGGATCTTCCCCTCCTCCCACGCGCCACGGCTGAGATAGCACCCCGTGGGAGAGAGGGTCATGGCAAAGAGGGCCGCGGCGAGGATGAATACCGCCGCACGCTTTCGGGGCTGCATGGGCGAAAGATACGGTTAGGCGTGTCCTGCCGCGCATGCGGGAGGACCGCCGCACACGGCTATCGTCGCGACAACGACGCGCATATTGTTAAAGTGTGTCCTTCGTCCACCTCCACTGCCACTCGGAGTACTCTCTCCTCGACGGCGCAAATCGCATTGACGACCTGATCGCGAGGGCGAGGGAATTCGAGCAGCCCGCCCTCGCCATCACGGACCACGGCAATCTCCACGGCGCGTGGGAGTTCCAGGAAAAAGCCAGGAAAGCCGGGATAAAACCGATCATCGGCATGGAGGCCTATGTCGCTCTCGGCGATCGCCGCAGCAGGGAGCGCGACGGCAAGCGGAAGCCCTACTATCACCTCGTTCTACTCGCCAAGAACAACACGGGCTACCGGAACCTCGTAAAGCTCAGCTCGCTGGGGTATACCGAAGGGTTTTACTCTCGGCCCCGCGTCGATCGTGAACTTCTTGCCCGCTATCACGAAGGCATCGTCGTCTCTTCGGCGTGCATGGCAGGCGAACTCGCTCAGCACCTCCTTGCCGACAACTGGGACGGAGCGCGCGAAGCAGCATCATGGTACGCCAACACCTTCGACGACTACTACCTCGAGGTGCAGGCACACGACACTGAAAACCAGGCGGAGCTCAACGCGCGTGTGTTTCGTCTGGCTGAAGAGATGGGAATCCCAGTCGTTGCAACCAACGACTCGCACTTCCTCCGCGCGCAGGACCACGAAGCCCACGACATTCTCCTCTGCATCGGACTCGGCAAGGATTACACGTCCAACGACCGGATGCGCTACAACGAAGGCCTGTACTTCAAGAGCTCGACCGAAATTGCCGCGGCCTTCCCCGATCGTCCGGACGTTCTCGAAAACACGATGCGAATCGGTGAAGAGGCAGGCATCGAGCTCAGGAAAAAGATTCAGGTCCCGGCGTTTCCCCTGCCCGCCGGCGCGGAAAGCGAGGACTCACTTCTCATCGAGCTCGCGAACGCCGGGGCACGCAAGCGCTACGGCGATCCGCTCCCGGATGAAGTCCGCCGGCGCCTCGACTACGAGCTCGGCGTAATCACCAATGCGCGATACGCCGGCTACTTCCTTATTGTAGAGGACTTCATCCGCGCCGCGCGGGAGAAAGGCATTCCGGTTGGACCCGGCCGCGGATCATCGGCCGGATCCATTGTCGCGTACTCGCTCCGCATCACCAACGTCGACCCGCTCCGCTTCGACCTCCTCTTCGAGCGCTTTCTCAATCCCGAGCGAGTGTCGATGCCCGACATCGACATCGACTTCTGCATGGAGTGCCGCGGCGAAGTGATCGAGTACGTCCGCGAGAAATACGGTCGCAGCTCGGTGGGACAGATCGTCAGCTTCGGCACGCTCAAGTCGCGCGCGGCAGTGAAGGACGTCGGACGAACCCTCGGATTTACTCCGGCCGAGACCGACACGCTGGCGAAGCTCATTCCCAATCTGCCGAACTATTCGCTCACGGTTGGTGAGGCAATCGAGCGCGTGACGGAAGTGAAGCGGCTCTATCACGACGACGAGCGATACCACGAGCTCCTCGACTTCGCGATCGCGCTCGAAGGACTCTCACGCAATACGAGCGTTCATGCCGCGGGAGTGGTGATTGCCCCCGGCCCGCTCGACGAGTACGTGCCTGTCTTCACTCAGGCGGGTACGCGAGGATCGGGCGCCAATGGCGAAGAGGGCATCGTGGTCACGCAATACGACATGAACGCGCTCGAGTCTGTTGGGATGCTGAAAATCGACTTCCTCGGCCTGACGACGCTCACGGTGATAGACGACACGCTGGCATCCATCCGCACCCGCATCGGAACCACGCCGGACCTCGACGCCCTGTCGCTCGACGACCCGGCGGTCTACCGGATGCTTCGCGCCGGCAAGACTGCCGGAGTATTCCAGTTCGAGTCGCCACTCGCGACGGACATGGTTCGCAGCATGCGGTGCGACCGCTTCGACGATCTCGTTGCGTCCAACGCGCTTGTGCGCCCCGGCCCTCTCGATGCCGGCATGCACAAGGTCTACTGCAGGCGCAAGAAGGGCGAAGAGCCCGTGACCTATCTCCTGCCGGAGCTGCGGGAGATTCTCGATACCACCTATGGGGTCATCACCTACCAGGAGCAGGTGATGCGAGTGGCGCAGAAAATTGCCGGAATCTCTCTGGCTGAAGCCGACGTGCTCAGGAAGGCTGTAGGCAAGAAGGATCCGGTCCTGATTCGCCAGGAGCTCGGGAAGTTCATCGAGAAATCGGTCGAGCGCGGTTACGACCCCGAGATCATTGCGGAGATCGCAGGCCAGCTCGAGACGTTTGGCCGGTATGGATTCACCAAGGCCCATGCCGTCGCTTACTCGATCATCGCGTTCAACACCGCATGGCTCAAGATCAACTATCCGGCCGACTTCATGGCGGCGCTCCTCTCGTCGCAGATCGGCGACACCGACAGCGTCGTCAAGTACATCAACGAGGCTCGTGACATGGGTCTCGAGCTGCTGCCACCCGATGTCAATGAATCCGGATACAAGTTCACTGTCATAAGCGAGAAGCGCATCAGGTTCGGACTCGGCGCGATCCGCAATGTGGGGCGGAGCGCAATCGACTCCATCATCGCCACCCGCGAGAAAGGTCCGTTCAAATCGCTGTTCGACCTCGCTGATCGCGTTGACCTCCGCGTCTGCAACAAGCGTGTCTTCGAGGCGCTGATCTACGCCGGGGCGCTCGATGCATTCGACGGACACCGAGCGCAGCTCACGACGATCCTCGATCAGGCGCTCCGCGAAGCATCTCTGCAGCAGGAGGAGGAGGCGACCGGGCAGGTGTCGATGTTTGGCGGTCCCGACGTCGGCGACCCACGAACGCACGCTCCCCTCTCGCTGCCAAATGTCCCTCCATGGAGCGAATCGGAGCGGCTCGCGAAAGAGAAGGAGATTCTCGGCTTCTATACGTCGGGACATCCGCTCGATCCGTTCCGAACTGAATCGGAGCTGTTCGCGACCCACAAGGTCGCTGATCTGACGGGGTGGAACGCCGAGCCGATGACGCTTGCCGTTGTGGTCACCAACATCAAGCGCCAGCTCAGCAAGCGCACCGGATCGGAGTTCGCGCGGGTGACGATCGAGGATTTTTCGGGATCGTCTGAGGTCATGATCTTCCCCGAGAAGTGGTCGGTGCTGTCGGAGCAGGTGAAGACCGACGTACCGGTTCTCATCAAGGGCGGATACCCGCGCCGTGATCAGACGGCGGACAATCCTTCGTTCGTCGTCGAGTCCGTCACCCGGCTTGCTGAGTTCAGGGCGAATGGGCAGGTGATGATCGCGATCGATCTGACGCGCGACGCGACGCTGAACCCGCAAGTCGTGCATGACGTGCGCGCCGTAGTGGAGTCGTTTCCGGGATCGGCGTCTCTCGAGATTAACTACAGCGACGGCAACGGGTTGCGTGCGAGACTGCGCTCCCGCACTTTGACGCTGGCGGTCAACAACACCGTCCTCAACGATCTGCGGTCGCTGCTGGGTACCGAGTCGGTTCGTCTGATACGCGGGAGCAAGTAGTGGCGACATCCGGTCAGACTCTTGATTTCGAAAAGCCGATTGCCGAGCTGGAGAGACAGATCGACGAGCTCAAGCGTCTTGCGGGCGACCAGCAGCTGAGCGTCGTCGACGAGCTCGCGCCGCTCGAGCAGAAGCTCGTCGAGCTTCGCGACCAGATCTACCACAATCTCACCCCCTGGCAGCGCGTGCAGGTCGCGCGGAACGTCAGGCGACCGTTCACCTCTGAGCTGATTCAGCTCATCTTCACCGACTTCATCGAGCTGCACGGGGACCGCGCCTATCGCGACGACCCGGCGATCATTGGCGGCTGGGCCCGCCTCGATGGCGAGACAGTGATGGTGATGGGGCAGCAGCGCGGGCGCGATACCAAGGAGATTCTGAAGCGGAACTTCGGCATGCCCCACCCCGAGGGATACCGAAAGGCGCTGCGCCTGATGAAGCTCGCGGAAAAATTCCACGTGCCGGTGCTGACGTTCATCGACACGATGGGAGCCTGGGCGGGAATCGGCGCCGA
The DNA here is from genome assembly GCA_035633115.1 of Gemmatimonadaceae bacterium. Classification (NCBI taxonomy): domain Bacteria; kingdom Pseudomonadati; phylum Gemmatimonadota; class Gemmatimonadia; order Gemmatimonadales; family Gemmatimonadaceae; species Gemmatimonadaceae bacterium. The sequence goes on from DASQFN010000112.1 coordinate 96,215, forward strand.
GGAGCGCGGACAGTCGGAGGCGATTGCGCGGAATCTGCTGGAGATGTCACAGCTCACGGTCCCGATAATCGCAACGGTGATCGGCGAAGGCGGCTCCGGCGGCGCCCTGGCGCTCGGCGTCGCCGACCGCGTGCTGATGTTGGAGAACGCCGTCTACTCCGTGATCACGGTCGAAGGCTGCGCGGCGATACTGTGGAAGGACGGCAAGAGCCCGGAGATGCGGGAGCGAGCTGCTGCAGCTTTGCGCGTCACTGCCCCCGACCTCTTCGAGCTGCGAGTGATAGACGAGATAGTCCCCGAGCCACCAGGAGGCGCACATTCCGATCATCCGGCCGCGGCGAAGACTCTGCAAGATGCGCTGAACCGTCACCTCGAGGAGCTGCGGAAGTACCGTCCGGAGAAGCTCGTTCGACGACGACGGCAGAAATACCTCCGACTCGGGCAGTGGACCGAGTGAGCAGAGTGTCTTGGCGCATCTCGTAGAAGTTGCGTTCAAGGGTAACCGAAAGGAGTTCTTCCTCTGGGATTATCCCGATCCGCCTCCGCTCAAGGCGGCAGTGATCGTCGATGCCGACCGCGGTGAGGATCTGGGGTATGTGCATGCCCTGGGTGAGCTCGCGCAGAAGCGCAGCGGCGGATGCGCTCACGGGTGCGGCACGGCCGCCCCCGATAGAAAAGCTCTGCGATTGGCCAGCCAGCGCGACCGCACGGGCGCAGCAGACCTCGACCGCCTGAACGAGGAAGCGCGGCAGAAAGCGATGGAGCGTGTGCGCGCCAATGGGCTCGCGATGAAGGTCTCCGACGCCGAATGGCAGTGGGACAAGAAGAAGCTGACCTTCTACTTCACCGCCGAGAAGCGCGTGGACTTCCGCAACCTCGTGCGTGACCTCGCGTCTCTCTTTCGCACACGGATAGAGCTCAAGCAGATCGGCGTGCGCGACGAGGCCCGCCGGCTGGACGGCGTCGGCCGCTGCGGCCGGCAATACTGTTCAGCGTCATGGCTGCCTGAGCTTCGGCCTGTGAACCTCGGCGTGGCGAAGGATCAGCGCCTGTCCCTCAACCCCGCGCAGATTTCCGGCGCCTGCGGGCGGCTCATGTGCTGCCTTCGTTATGAGCACGAGTTTTACGTCCAGAGCCGGAAACGATTCCCCAAGGAAGGAAAGCTGCTCACAACCGCCCGCGGTGAGGAGAAGCTCATGTCCATCGACATCTTTCATGAGCGGCTGACGCTGAGAAATGCGGAGGGCGATGTTCGCGTGGTGCCTCTCGCGGATTTCAACCGTGAGAGGGCCGCGCTGCGCGGGGAGATCGGCGCCGGAACGAATGCCGGAGACGCCGTCGCGGCGCTCGAGCACGATGATCCCGAGCCGAGCGAGAACGGCGAGGATATATCTCTCGAACTCCTGTTCGCTTCCGAGCAGGAAGCGATGCCGACTGTCGAGCTCATCGTGGAAGATGCCCCGCGGGCCGCCGAGACATCAGCGATGGGGGCCGCGGAGGGTACTGACGCACAACCTGGAGCGACCGACGACAAAGCGAGTCGTCGCCGCCGCGGGCGTCGCGGGGGGCGACGCGGTCGCGGAAGCGATTCCGGGCCACAGTAGTTGGGAAAGTTCTATGTGACGACCGCCATCGACTACGCCGACGGCGACCCCCACCACGGCCACGCATTCGAGAAGATCGGTGCTGACGCAATCGCGCGTTACCGGAGGCTGTGCGGCGACGATGTCCACTTCCTGATGGGGATGGACGAGCACGGGCAGAAGGTGGCTTCAGAGGCGGCAAAGCGGGGAATCGAGCCGCAGCAGCTCGTAAACGAGGTTGCCCTGCGATTCCAGGAGATGTGGCAACGCCTCTCGATTTCGAACGATCAGTTCATCAGAACTACCGCGAAAGATCACCACGAGGGAGTTCGCGCTCTCATCGAAGCGATCTTCGAGAACTCACCGGACGACTTCTACGAAAAGGAATATGAGGGCTGGTACTGCATCGGCTGCGAGTCGTTCAAACAGGACAATGAGATCATCCAGGGAAAGTGCGTCCTGCATCCGACACGCACGCTGCAATGGGTTGCCGAGAAGAACTGGTTCTTCCGGCTTTCGGCATACTCCGACAGGCTGCGGTCTCTGATCGGAGAGACGGATTTCCTCGGTCCCCGAAGCCGCCGTAACGAGATGCTGGCTTTGCTCGATCAGGGACTCGATGACATCTCGGCGAGCCGTTCGCGGTTCACGTGGGGGGTGCCCTTTCCGCGGCCGTCCGGCAGCGGCGAGACACAGACTACCTATGTCTGGTTCGACGCTCTCCCGAACTACCTCACCGCGACCGGGTACCCGAAGGACGGCTACCGCAGCCGTTGGCCGGCCGACCTCCATGTCATCGGAAAGGACATCACGCGATTCCATTCGATCATCTGGCCGGCGATGCTGATGGCTGCCCGCATCGAGATTCCGCGCCAGGTATGGGCGCACGGCTTCGTTTTCCTCGCGGGGGAGAGGTTCAGCAAGTCGTCCGGGGTCAGGCTCGACATGAATGAAGCGATCGACCGGTTTGGCGCCGATGCGTTCCGGTATTTCCTGCTGCGCGAGGTTCCGTTCGACGGCGACGGAAATTTCTCCTGGTCACGTTTCGAGGAGCGGTACAACTCGGACCTCGCGAATGCGTGGGGCAATCTCGCGAGCCGTACCGTCTCGATGATCGAGCGATACCGTGAGGGTGTGATACCTCACGGTGCGCGCAATGAGATCGATGCAGCCGACGCTGCTGATTATGCGACGTACCATTCCAACATGGACGGCGCGCGCGGATATCTGTTGAGCGAGGCGCTGAAGTCAGCGTGGCAGACGATCATGCGGGCGAACGAGTACGTCGACCGCCAGGCGCCGTGGAAGCTCGCGAAGAATCCAGCCGCTGCCGCGAAGCTGGATCTCACGCTCTCTTCACTGGCGAGGCAGCTCGTCAGGCAGGCGGTTTACATCTCTCCCTTCATGCCGGGAAAATCCGAGGATCTGTGGGGTCAGCTCGGTGGGCCGGGCTCGGTGCACGATCAGCGGTTCAGCGAGCTCGAGGCGCTGGATCCCGCCGGATGGCGTGTAGAAAAAGGGCACCTCTTCCCGAAAGAACGATGAGCGGACACGCGCTCGGCTTTGTCAACGAGTCTTTCTTGCATCCTTGGGCGCTGTCTCCAAAGCGTCTTTGACTGGTTTTACCTCCGCCTCCTTGCCGTCCTTCGCGTAAACAGCCTTCTCTCGGGTCCACAGCAACACCACCCCGCAACCCGCCGCCATCCCTGAAAACCGAGCAGGCACGGTGGCGGGGGTGTACACCTCGATGGCCTCGATGTGATCCAGTCCGATTTCCCCATCCAGTCCCTGAGAACCCGGCAGGTATCGAAGACCATCCAGAAAGTACACCACCGGGCACCCGGTCAGGCTGCGGACACCGCGGCCCGTGAGCTCTACGACAGACATTTGTCCGATCTTGCGAATCTTCACTCCGGGCACGGTCGACAGAAGCTCTGTTACCCGTCTCGTCCCGCTGGCGTTGATTCGTGCGGGAGGCAGAAAGTGTCCGCCGGAGTTGCGCTTCATTCTATCGTAGAAGCCCGTCCTATACGGATCTCTCCGCGCCGTAGTGGTAACCGTCCTCAGGGTTCTCACCTGCGGAAGCGACACGTTGACCGTATCAGCGGTGGAGCCCAGCATGACAATGCGACGTACCGCCCCATAACCCAGCGCCCGCGCCTCCAGGAGATGTCTCCCGGCAGCAAGACCCGAGACACGGTATTCTCCCCTGGAATTGGTCCGAACGACGACGTCGGCGGGAAAAACGCGGACTTCCGCACTCGCGATCGGCTTTGCGTCGACCCCCGCGATCATCCCGGTGATGACGGCTGTACCACGCCTTGCCGAACCTCCCTCGGGCGCGAAAAGTTCGACTACCGTCACTTGCGCTGAGTCCAGAAGAAGCGACAGCGGCTCGCCCGGGCTCTCCGAGTCTGCTGCCCTGATTTCCATCGCGCGGTCGCGTGGGAGCCCGCAGAGAGTAAAGTGGCCGCTCGGGTCAGAGGTCGCGGAAACCTCTGTGAAGGTGGCAGGGAGTCCGCTGGCGATGGGCGACCCGTCGCTGTTCCATCGCGCGACCACGCGAGCGCTGGCCACCGGCGGTCCGCCCGGCTCGCGACGCACCGAGCCGCGGACCAGAGCCGCTTCCGTCGAGAGAGGTGCCGGACACATGGTTCGGCCGATCGTCGCCGCCGACGGAGTGCTGAACGCGACATCCACCGACTCACCGCGTTCAAGGCTCAGCGAAACCGGTTCCAGTGATGCGCCAAGAGTGTCCAGGCGGGGGTGGGTAATGCTGATGATGTAAGCGCCGGGTGCAATGCTGTCTACCCGAAACCGGCCGACGGAATCAGTGGTTGCCCTCCCCGCCGGGACCGCCTGGCCGGGCACATCAAGCCAGATATTGGCTTGTGCGAGCGGAACACCGGTGGTGCTGTCGAACACCGAGCCGCCAAGCGAGGCAAGCGCTATTGGCTCCAGATCCTGGTGAGCAAGGACACGATCTTTGACTTCCCCGCCACGCTCGATGATCCCGGTGACTACCTCCTGGCTGACTGGCGTCATCCGCGGAGGGATCCCCATTTCGAGGACAGGGCTCGTCTTGTACCGCAGCTCCCGGACGAGCTTGGGCATCCGAATATGCCACCGCTGGACGACCCAGGCGCCGGCTGGTAGCCGGGCGAATTCCACTCGTCCCCCGAAGTTATGATCGCTGATGTTTTTGGGAAGCCCTGTGTAACCGAATTCGAGATACTGCAGCTCCGACGTACGGGCATCGAGCCAGAGCACTCCGCGAACGTCGGGGCGTTCCCGCTTCGCGACCGGCTCGAACGCGAGTCCAATCAGCCCTGGTCGCTCCGAGTTGGGCTCAGCGAGCCTGAGGCAGTGGGTCCGCATGAAGGCGTCAGACAGGAAGGTCCGGGCATCCGGGGCGTAATACCAGGTTCCTTCGGTGGTTACCTGGACATATCCATGGGCGGCCAGCGAATCCGCCGTTATGCTTCCGTACGGTTCGGCGTTCAAGCCGACGCGCTCCCAGCTTCGCGAGCGCTTGACGGATAACATTTTCAGATCCAGCTCGCGCTCATACTGCCGGAGATTGAAACGGTAACGGGCCGCCGCCGTGGTCAGCTCGGTCGCGGTCAGCGCCTTCCGAACCTCATCCCATAGTGCGGCCACCGCGATGCCGGCTTCGGGCGCGGCTACGCACCGCTGTTTTTCCACGATCCGAACTGGAGGCAGATCCCGCGTGCGTCGGCCGAAGACGAACGCGTGAGTCACGGACTCTCCGTCCATGAGGCGGAAGCTCGCCGTAGTCTCACTGAAAACTCCAACGGCTTCCGCGCGCAACCGATAAGTTCCGGCGGACCGCGCCTGCATGACGAAGGTACCCTTCTCATCGGACAGCGTCGATGCGACGGCTGCGCCCGAGGAATCCAGAAGAAAAATTACCATCCCCGGGACGGGCAGGCCCGAAGCCCTGTCCTTGATGGTTCCTTGTAACGACTGAGCGAGCGCAGGGAACGGGTTGACGGCCAGTCCCATACCCGCGCTCAAACAAAAGCCGGCGAGGCAACGCACTATGGCTCTGCGGTCACCAGATGGCCGCGCCCCGCTCAGCCGCGTTCCGTAAAACATGCCCGCCATGGGGACTCCTTCAACTCGCGCGTAACGCTCCAGCGTTACGCTCCACCGTTAATACACCAGTCAATATAGGTTCGTGCGCAAGGCCGGCGCCACTGCGCGGTCGGGTCCATCAGACCCGGAAGTGTCAGGTCTCCGGTGGGGGCTTCGGCGACGATCCGCCTCGCTCCGGGTCTCCCAAAACCTCTGTGATCGTCCGACTGATTACGAAACCACCGAGCGCAATCAACCCCGCAAATGCAGTCGAGCGCCATACGGAGATTTTTCTTTCTTCGGAGGTGGCGATCAGCGCGCGGGGAATCGTGAGATATTCTCCGCTCCACTTCTCGTGGCCGCCTCGCCTGACAACGCCGGTCGCAGCGAGCCCGAGGCCCTGATTGTCAACAGTCGTCACGCGACCCTGGACAGCGAGAACGCCCGCGCCCAACTCCCCGGCCAACTGGGCGGATCCGGCATCGGTGAGATGTAACGAGAACTCCCGGCCGGCAACCGGCGATTCGGGCGTTCGGACGTACGTGTAGCAGCCGGTGAGAACAACCAGCATCGCGAACAATGGCAGCTTCATGGCAACCTCCGGGATCATGGAGCTAAGAATTTAACGGCGAATAATGCGAATGACGTGGTACCAGAATCGAACAGCCCGAGCCGTTAGGCTCGGGCTGTTCACCATCAGCAATTCCTAAACCCGTATGCTTCTCCTTTAGTTCTGGCTGTCGCACCCGGGATTCGCGGGATCGTTCGGATTCCGCAGCGGCTGACCCGAAAGCACGGGCACGTTCGGGTTGGTTTGACGCTCGCTAGTGGGATAGTAGAAGCGAGCCGGGATTATCGAGAAGCCGGCCGCCGGCGTCAGAGCCGGGAGGCACGTCCGCTTCCAGTCGCTCCACACCTCGGCGTTCTGAAAGAGCGCGATGTACTTCTCCGTCATTATCTGGCGGAGCAGCTCCGGTCCCGCTGCCACGACCGGTGCGATGCCGTAAAGCGCACGCTCCTGGTTGAGCTTCTGAAGGGCAGTGGCCTCGTCGCCAGTCCGGTAAGCCGCCTCTGCCCAGATGAGGAGATTCTCCTCGAAGGACACCAGCGGTTGGTCGAACCCTGACGCGCGACGCCCAACGCTCAGATCAGAAAATTGCGGCCCGAATGCCGCGCCTTGGGGAGCGCCCTGATAGACCCCTCTGTCGTTAAGGGCAAAGTAGCTAGACAGACGAGGATCGTTCCGAGCCTTCATCGTGTCCACGAGAGTCGAGCCGGTCTTGATATAGCCGGTCCGCTCGCGAACCACGAACTGGTGCCACGGATTCTCCTCTCCGGCTGACCCACTGAATACCGCGGAGTACGTACCCGCCGCGCTGGAGATTCCCAGGGCCGCTTCGGCCTTCGCTTTGGCGTATGCCGATGCGTCCCGTTCCGCGACATGGAGATAGTATCGTGCCTTCAACGTGTGAGCCAGCGCGAGCCAGCGAGCGCTGTTGCCGCCGTAAGACAGATCGGCTGCTCCTGGACCCTGGCCACCACCGGAGATGTTCACGATTGCCTTGTCTATCTGAGCCTGCAGCGCCGCGTAAACCTCGAGTTGAGGGTCAAGCTTCGGCGTGATCTGATCGGTGAACGCCTCGGCGTACGGCACGTCTCCCCACCAGTCGGCGGCATGCCCCAGATGCATCGCTTCAAGCAACTGCGCGACGCCGAGGTAGAGCTTGTCGGCCGCGACAAGAGTCTGCAGCTTGCGCGCGTCAACCAGACCGCCACCACCATAGACGTATATCCACGGAGTATCGAACTCGCTCTCGACATAATCGTACAGCGCCAGCGACTGGTACTGGCGGTCCGTACCGGCCATCTGTTGCATCCACATCGAGATCGCGCGCACCGCCTCGCTGGTGCTGTTGAACCAGTAGGCCGACTGCGTAGCTACGAAGAGCTGATTGGGCGAGCCGGGCTCGAGAGGCCGATTCGGATCGGTATCAAGCTCCCCGCCGGTGAGAAAGTCCGAGCAGCCTGCTGCCAGAGACATTGGCAGCGCGGCCACCGCGAGCTTTTTAAGGATTCTGTTCATGAGTGATATTTATCCCGTTATCGCGTGAGACCCACGGACAGAATGAACGTCCTGGTCTGCGGGTTATTGAAGTAGTCGACACCCTGAACGAACACCTCGGCACCGCCAAGGTTTGTTTCGGGATCGATGCCGGTGTAGTCGGTCCATGTCTTGAGGTTCCGGCCGGCCAGCCTTAGATCAACCGCTCCCACGCCGAAGCGCTGGACAAATATCGGACTGATCGTGAAACTGACGGCGAGTTCGCGCAGCTTGGTGTACGTGCCGTCTTCCATGGACTGCGCGTCGGGGCCGGTAAAGCTGCTGCCAAGGGACTGATACCAGGTAGACTGGCCGATGAGCACCGGCTTCCCGGCGCCCGGTCCGGCGACGACGGGGTATGCTGCGCCGGCGTGTCCGTCACCCATCAAAAAGTCCTTCCCGAATGTGCGCGTCGTGTTCCGAATCTCCTCGGTATCCAGATGCGTACCGAAGAAGATGAGCGCGCCACTCGTACCGTTCCACACATGTCCACCATGCTTGTGGTCAAGGAGCGCGGAGAAGGTCAGACCGCGGACGTTGAGCGACGTACGGAAGCTGCCGAGCCATTTCGGATTCGGGTTCGCGATTATCCGATCGGTCGGGTCCTGAAGCGGATACCCGGAGGCCGATATGTACAGCGCGCCGCCAGGAGCGCCCTGGCAGTGTCCGGCCGTGTTGTCAATGTCGATTGTTCCGACAGTCAAACCGCGACCGCACTTGACGAAGTCCTCGCCACGAATGACGCCGACCTCTGAGCCTTTGGTTACTGCGCCGTATACTCCGCTGAAGGTGCCGGCTGACTTATCAACGAACTCGGCTCCCTTCAGATCATCCACGTGGTTACGGTTACGCGAGAAATTTACCCCGAAGTCCCAGGCGAACCGGGGTCGGGTCACAGGCCGCGCGTTGAACGTCACCTCGACGCCGCGGTTGCTGATCTCGGCCGCGTTTTCGAGCCGCGAAGTGAAGCCCGTGGACGGAGCGATCGGGACATTAAGAATGACGTCGCTTGACTTTGAGTTGTAGAGCGTCAGGCCGATGTCGGCCCGCTGGTTGAACAACCCGACATCAATGCCCCCCTCGAGCTCCCGGGTCCGTTCGGGCGTGAGCGAGTTATTGCCAAGCGCACGGCTCGTATACAAGCCGCCGATCCCTGCCTGGGTTGCATTGACATAGTCGCCCCAGCCGCTGCCGAAGTCACCTCCAACAGTCAGCGTGGTCGGCGTCGTGAGATATACGCCGGGCTCCTTGCCCGTCTCTCCGAAGGCGAAGCGAAGCTTCGCAAAGCTCAGCAAACCTTGTCCATCCGGGCTGAACCAATTCGAAGGAACCCACGACACACTTGCCGAGGGGAACCAGTGCCGGGGCTTCGAAGCGCCGAAGGTCGAAAATCCGTCGTTGCGAGCCGAGGCCGACAGATATAGCTGATTGAACATGTCGGCGGTGCCCAGGGCAAAGTACGACTCGCCGTGAATCAGTGAGCGGTACTCCTGCGGCTCGCGGGTGGTGGTGTTCTGGAGGGCGAACGGCTCGGCCGCGATCAGGTCGAAGCCATTGGAGTAGTTCTGACGGTAGCGGCGGCTGTTGAGCGCCTGGCCGAGCGTCAGCGTCGCGGCGAACTTCTCGCTGAAAAACCGGCGCGCAGTGGTGCTTAAGTTGTGGCTGAGCTGGAAGTTGAGCAGGTCGGCACGACGTACCCGCCCGGTGCTTCGGTCACCCGAAGAGAGCGGCAGCCCTTCCAGACGCCAGTCTGTGTAGTAGTCACCACCGAAGCTGTAGTCTACGGAAAGCCAGTCGAAAGGATCGTAGTCGAGGTTGACGTCGCCGATAACGCGTCCAAGCTCACTCTTGTTTACGACCTCGTTGACTACGAAGAACGGGTTGTCGTATATGCGGCTCGAAGATGTTGAGCCGAAGGACGGCCGCGGGAACCGATATGATCGATGCCGCCCCGTCTCGGGATCAATGTACGGATCGCTGTTGAAGTTAGGCGGAGTGCGCATGGCTCCGAGCATGAGTCCGCTCGTGTTCGAGCCTTTCTGGACGAATGCACCGCGTGTGTCTATGTAGGACACGTTTCCACCGACGAGGAACCGGTCGGTCAGGCGATGCGACGCCTTGAGGCGCGTGGTGGTTCGATCGTACGAGTTATTCGGCCCGATAATGATGCCGGTCTGATCGAGGCGACCGACGGACATATAGAACGTCGTCCGGTCGCTACCGCCCGAAGCCGAGAGCGTAATGTCCGACTCGACCCCCGTGTCGAACAGCTCGTTGAAGTGGTCGTAAGTGGTGATACCGTTCGGATACAGCCCGGCGAAAACGGATTCCGCGGTAGCCGGATCCCGTCCAAGCGCGGTGAGGCGGCTGCGAAGAGCGACGAGGTAGTCGTCGCGAGTGAGGCGCGGACCGTAGCTGTTTCCCGTAGTGACGCAGTCCCGGAGATCTCGAATAATGCAATCGTCGTTGCTCGCAGTAATCCCGCCGCCGCCACCGTGGCCGAACGTCCGCTGAAGCGGAATGCCCTTGTTGACATCGCTCCAGCCAACGTTGCTGCGGATCGACCACTTCGTCGGGCCGGACACGCCGCTCTTGGTCGTAATGAGCACCACGCCTTCGGCCGCGCGGGCGCCATAGATCGCGCCGGCCGCGCCCTTGAGGATCTCGATCGAGGCGATGTCGGCCGGGTTGATATCCGAAGCCCGGTTCGGCGCAACGGTTCCAGCTGTGGCCGGACCGGTCGCGAAGGTCGTGTTGTCAATCGGCACGCCATCAACAACGAACAACGGCTGGCCGGTACCAGTGATCGACTTCGCGCCGCGGATGCGGATGGACGAAGAAGCGCCGGCTTCCCCAGACTGCTGGTTGATCTGGACGTTGGGCGCCTTGCCGGCCAGTGCCTGCACAATGTTTGTCTCGCCCGAACGCTGGATCAGCGTCGAGTCAACGGTATTGATGACCGCGCCGAGCTTCTCGCGCACTCTCGTAGTGCCGGCACCGGTGACGACGACTTCACCGAGACGAAGCGGATTCGCGGAGAGCGTGAAATTCTGCGTGATGTTTCCGGAAGCGAGCGTGATCTGCGCGGAGCGGACGGTGTGGCCGATTCGTCTGGCCGTGATCGTTGCCGTCTGGCCGCGAACGCGAGCATCGGGGACGCTGAACGTGTATCGTCCGTTGTTGTCCGTTGTGGACCCGAGGCTCAGACCTTCCAGGAACACGCTCGCGCCGGGGAGTGCGTCCCCCGCGTCGCTCGTGACTCGGCCCGAGATTGTGGCACCCTGCTGCGCCGCTGCAAAAGCCGGAAGAAACGCCAGCGCCAGGGCAACTGAAATGAACGTTCTTAACCCTTTCATAACCGGTCCTCCTGTGGAGCGCGCTCACACTGTGATGTGTGAAGCACTGGGAAGAAACGTCCGCGCCGTCCATTGGTGGCTTGCCAATGAGCGCGAACTGCCGCACAGTCGTCCCTGGTAGGAAAGACTGTGCGGAGCGATCAATTAAGCTAAAACGTAATAGATGGGGGCAGGATTGCGCTAGCAGACTTTTCTTCGACCAAGGGATCGACGCCATCCAGGTTTCCCGTTCGCATCTCGTGGTGGCGAGTTCGACAGCCGCCCGGGAACCGTTTCGACAACAGCTCGTGACTTGACAGTTCCCGATTCGCAGTGATTCAAAGCGGTCGGTTCAGGCGCATCTGGCCGCCCCGGAAAGGCGTCCAGGAAGAGGGCAGTGGCAAAGGCGGCCGAATGTTCATTTTGGAGCGCCCTCCCGCGCGGCAGGCGCCCCCGGCTTCGAAAAATCCACCGTAGGCGCAACATCGGATCCGGCGGGCGCATCGTAGTACGCTCGCGGTTTGGCACCGGTTACCGCGGCTGTGATCTTCTGCGGAAAGCTCCTGATGTATGCGTTGTACGCATTGACCGCGGCGTTGTAGTCGCTCCTCGAAACCGCAATCCGATTCTCCGTGCCCGACAGTTCGTCCTGCAGCCGCAGGAATGTCTGGTCCGCTTTCAGCTGCGGGTACGCCTCCGCGATCGCGAGCAGTCTGCCGAGGGCGCCGGTGAGCTGAGCGTCTGCCGCCGCCTGCTGGGCGGGGTCGCCGCTTCTGATCGCGCCAGCGAGCCCGGTTCGGGCATTGGCGACCTGAGTGAACACGCCTTCCTCGTGCGCGGCGTAGCCTTTCACCGTATTGACGAGGTTGGGAACGAGATCGGCGCGGCGCTGAAGCTGCACCTCGATTTGCTGCTTTGCCTGCTGCGCCTGCTCGTCAAGCGTCTGAATCCGGTTGTAGCCGCAGCCTGAGAGAGCGAGCGGGACAAGCAGAACGAGTGAGCGGCGTTTCATGGGTCGTGCCTCGATGTGGATGAGTCGGCCTAACGTACGGAATATGCGCGGAAAGGTTTAAGCTGTGAAGCGATCCAGATAAGCGACGAGCGATTCCATTCCCGCGAGATACCCCGCGAGCACCTGCCGTGCCTCGGCGCGCGGGAGCTTCGATTCTCCGCGCACATGTCGCACCACACGCTCGAACGGGGCAGGATCGAAGCCCGCCTTCGCGGCGACGGACCGGCTGAGCTCCGCATAATCCTGAGGCGGAACATCCCCCAGCAGGCGCGCGACGCCGCGGAATACCACCATGATCGCACTGAGGCTCGCTTCCAGCAGCTCGATGTCCGCCTTGTCGTCTACCCCGGCAGCCATCACCGCGCGCCTCAGGTGGAGCAGTTTCCCGAGCGCCTGCTGCTCTACCTCGAGCCGCAGATCGTCACGCGCCACCGTTATTCCAAGACACGGATCCGGCCCGTAAAGCACCTTGTGTCGCTCGAGTATATCAGCGTACTCCATTGGAAACACGTCGGCTGAGGACCTCCATTCAGCGTCCGTGAACATCATCGGAGGTGGATTGCCGGCGTCGCCCCACGCTTTGAGCACCGCCCCGACGACGGCAAGCCGGTCGAGCGGAACCGAATCGAGCACCACCAGAACGTTGTAGTCGGATCTCCTGGCGATGTGCTCGCCGGCAGTCGCCGATCCGTACAGAACGACAGAGCCGAGCGTAGATCCGAATGCGTTGTTCAGCTGACCGACGAGCTCGTCCAATGTCATTGCCATTACGTAGTCCTCATGCCGCGGGACACTGAGGGAATCTCCGCTGCGCCGCGCGCCTGAATCTCACCAGCTGGAGCCACCGCCACCACCGCTGAAGCCACCGCCGCCGCCGAACCCGCCAAAGCCGCCTCCCCCACCAAACCCGCCGCCGCCGAACCCGCCGCCGCTCCATCCGCTGCGGTGTCCGCCACCCGACTGCATCGCCAGCAGAAGTGGCCAGAAGCATCCATCGCATCCGCTCTCTCGTCCCCTTCGTCCTCTCCGTTGAGCACGCCGGCTTGCGCTGGAGAGAAACGACATCACCACGAAAAAGATGATGAGGAAGACAAACGGCGGAATTCCGCGGCGCTCTGGCTCACGGTAGCGCACCGGCGCGGGCGGCACGAGCGCTGTATCGAGAGTGAATTTGAACTCGTTGGCGAACCGCTGAGCTGTTCTAAGCGTGACCAGCTCAAGGCCGGTGGCGTAATCACGCTGCTGAAACGCCGGTGTGGCCTCGCGGCAGATATCGCCCGCGGTCGCGTCGGTGATGAATCCCTCGGCTCCCTGCCCCGTAGCGATGAAGCATTTCCCGCGGCCGTCGGAGCTTGTCTCCTTCGGCACGAGGAGAATCACCGCGCCGGCGTTCCGCGTCGGATCACCCGGGTTCCCGATCTTGCCTACTTTCCATTCCCGGCCGATCTGAAGTGCGACGTCGGCGGCCACGTTCTGGCCGATGTCGCTGAGCGTGACGACTCCAATCTCGCCCCGCGACTTGTTCCTGACGTCCTCCGCGATCCGCGTGATACGCTCGATCGTCCCGGCGTCGAGTACGCGGGCGAAGTCGTTGACGACTCCGGTAGGCGGTGGAATCGTGAGCCTGGACTGCGCGCGAGCCACCGACGGAGGGATAACCAGCACGGAGAGCACAGGGGCGAGCACGGCATATGCGCGAAGTCTGCGCAGCGCGGCGCGCGAAGGCGCTCGTAACAACCGGATTATCGTGCTTCCGCCCTTGATTTCAGCACCATCACCGGCTCCTATTTACCAGACCATGTCAAGCAAAGTCAACTTCAGTGCCGCGGTGCTCGCGGCGGTCGCAATTCATGCCTGCAGCCCGTCAGGATCTGCTCCTCCGGCTTCCGACGCGTCCCCTTCGGGCGCTCGGCCCGCCGCGTCCACTCCAGTCGACCCACTCGTTGCCGCTGCCGACAAAGGACGGATTGCCGGCCACGCAAATGCCACAACCTGGCTCATCATCGCCAGCGATTTTCAGTGTCCGTTCTGCAAGCAGTGGCATGACGAGAGCTACAAGATGATCGACGACGAGTACGTACGTACCGGTAAGATCAAAGTTGCGTATGTGAACTATCCGCTAGCGCAGCATCAGCACGCGATGCCGACCGCGGAGGCCGCGATGTGCGCGTCGGCGCAGGGCAGGTTCTGGCAATTCCACGAAGCCCTGTTCGCAACCCAGAAGCAATGGGCATCGCTACCCTCATCGACGGCTGTTCTTGACTCCATCGCCGGCGCCGTTGGAGTGGACAAGTCGGCCTGGAAGCAGTGCATCGAGTCGGGGAAGCTCCGGCCAATGATCATCGCTGACCGGGACCGGTCGGCAGCCGCCGGAGTGCAATCCACGCCCACATTCCTGATCGGGAATCGCGTGCTCCTCGGTGCCCTGCCAGTTGACTCACTGCGGATGGCACTCGACGCCGAAATCGCGAAAAGCGCCGCTCCTGCGCGCTGACGCTGCCCGGCGCGCAGGTCTGAGCAGCGCCCGGTGAACCCGCTCGCACGAATACCGTACTTCGCCGCGGGAGCGGTCGCCCGCGCGCTGGCCGCCATCCCGCCGCCCGGCAACTCAAAAGCATCGCGCGCACTTCGAGCCCGCCGCGGCATCCGCCACCGTTACGCCGAGTGGGCAGCTGAAAGCCGGGACCCGTCCAAGCCATTGCTGTGGGTGCATGCACCGTCCGTCGGTGAAGGACTGCAGGCGCTTCCGGTAATTCAGCTCTTTCGCGCGGCCCATCCGGGCGCGCAGATCGCGTACACGTTTTTTTCACCGAGCGCAGAGCGCTTTGCGGCGACAGTTGGAGCCGACTTTCACGACTATCTCCCCTTCGACACCGTCGGGGATGCGGCGCTCGCACTGAGCGCGCTCCGGCCGACTGCTCTTGTGTTCAGCAAGCTCGACGTCTGGCCCGTACTCGTCGAGCAGGCGGCGAGCCGCGGAGCGAGACTCGGCCTGATGAGCGCTGCAATGCCCGCATCCTCCGGCCGCCGCGCGCGCGCGGCTCAGCTCTTTCTCCGCGACGCATTCCACGCGATGGACCTGGTCGGCGCCGTGTCGGATTCCGACGGTGCCAATCTCATCGGCGCCGGCGTGAGGCCGGACCGCCTGAGAATCACCGGCGACGCACGCTACGATCAGGCGTGGTCGAAAGCAGAATCGAATTCAGCCGAGCGTGCCGCCCTGATCGGGCCGCTTCGTGCGGCGCGCTTCACACTCGTTGCGGGTTCGACGTGGCCCAGCGACGAGCTGCGCCTGCTCCCGGCCTGGCTGGCGGTACGGCGTGCGCTGCCCAGCGTGAGACTGATAATTGCTCCGCACGAGCTTTCGTCGGGGCATCTCGAGTCAGTCGAAACCTGGGCGCTGTCGAGCGGGCTCGAGTACGCCCGCACGGGCGACCCTGCCGCATCGTCAGCTGACGTCATCGTCGTTGATCGCTACGGGATACTGGGCGATCTCTACGCCCTGGCAGACGTGGCTTATGTTGGCGGCGGGTTCCGTGATGCCGGGCTGCACTCGCTTCTCGAGCCCGCCGCGTTCGGTGCGCCGGTGATCATCGGGCCGGGCCACGCGGACAACCGCGACGCGAGCCTCCTCGTTGCCGCAGGAGGAGCGTTTCGGTGCTCTGACTCCGCCGCGATCACAAGTAGAATGCGGCGGTGGCTGGAGAACCCCGAGTCGCTTACTCGTGCACGGACCGCAGCACGTGAAGTAGTTCAGTCGGGACTCGGCGCCGCTGATCGATCGGTTGAGATTGTTGAGTCACTAATGAGATAGAAAAACTGCAGACTGAGTGTCGGGCCGAGGCCCGATCAGCTACGATTCAACCAGGGTCGCCACGGGCGGGGCAGCGGGGCCGGGCTCCGGCGGATGCAGGTAGAACCCCTGTACGAGGTGCGCGCCCAGCTGTTTCACCGTCTCGTACTCCTCGGCGAGCTCCACTCCCTCGGCAATAACCTTCGCGCCCTGATCGTTCGCGAAGCGAACCATCGTCTCCACGAGGTTCTGCTTGATGAAGTTCTCGTGGATGCAGTTGATGAGAGAGATGTCGAGCTTGATGAAATCGGGCTCGAGGTTCGCAATCGAGCCCAGCCCCGCGTAGCCGCTTCCCGCGTCGTCAACGGCGAAGCGATATCCGCGATCGCGGAAATCCTTGAGCCGCCCGCGAAACTTCGGATAGTCCTTGATCGCGGTGCGCTCGGTTATCTCGAGAACCACGCGCGACGGGTCGGGCACGTCCATGTCTATCTCGGTGAACGCCGGGTCCGTGAAATCGTGCGGATCGACGTTGATGAAAAGCAGCTGGCTTTTCTCCAGCCTGGCCTTCATTCCGCGGATGGCGGTGTTTCGGCAGAGGCGGCTCAGCTCCCAGATCATGTCCGATTGCGCCGCAACCTCGAACATCACTTCGGGCCTTCGCATGCTTCGCATGGTTCCGCGCGCGAGCGCCTCGTACCCGAAGATCTCCTTCGTGTCGGTGATGACGATCGGGTGATAATCGATATAGAGCGCTCCCGTGCGGAGGGTCTCCCGCAGGTCGGCGCTCTTTCGCGCCAGCTCTCTCTGCTCGACGCTGTTCGATGAAGCTGCTGCCTCACGAATGCCGCGGTATATCTGCCGCTCGAGCCGGATTTTCGGATCATAGTAAATGTGGGCCCGGCCGACATACGTGTCGAACAGCGCGGCGACCGCCTCGCCGTGACCCTCCTCCACACGCGTGGAGATGAACTGATGCAGCCGTATCGTGAGGTCGGTTATCTCCTCGTCGGTGGGAACGGGAACGTCGGCAGCGGGAATGTGGAACAGTATGAAGTCGTCGTCGTTGGTGAAGCTGACCATGACCTCCGATGACGCGAACGGACCTTCGCGGAAAAAATCCCGCATCGCCTTGATTGTCGTCTCGAGGATCTCGTCCAGCTTCTCCCACCCGTAGATCTCCTCGATCTTGGCGTAGCGGTCGAAGTTGAAGTAGAGGATGACGAGCTCTCCCCGCTCCTGGATGCCCTGACGCAGCGCGTCGAGAGTGGCCGAGACTGTTGGGACCTTGTCGTGTCCCGCTCGGAACAGCTGCCGGTAGTTCGGCAACGTCAGGGCGTGGGGGCGAGCTTGGCTGCGTTCCGCTCCACCACTTTCGCGAGCGACGCCAGCTCGAACGGCTTCTCCACGAAATCGTCGGCGCCTGTCTCCAATGCCTGCCGCTTGTTCATCCAGTCCTGAAGGGCCGTGACCATGACGACGCGGATGGAGGAGCCGAGCGTCGGGTGGTCCTTCATCTCGCGGCATACCTGCCAGCCGTCGCGGCCAGGCATCATCACATCGAGCAGGATGATGGAAGGTTTTTCGCGCTCGAAGACCTCCATCGCCTCGTTTCCATCATATGCGACCGAGATCCTGTACCCGCGAGCCTCCAGGTAATCCCGGATGATGTGGGCGTTGTCCTGGTTGTCGTCGACGACCAGAATCGAGGGGAGCTTTGGGTCGGACATTGTTCAAAGGTTGTGAGGGACCATCGCGGTGGCAAGGTCAATCAGCAGGGACCACGCCATGCGCTACCGGTTTGCATCGAATCCGCCCGTTGGCCTGCGTGCGAGGTCCTGCACCATTCCCAGGTTTGAGCGCTCGAGCTTTGGCAAAAAAAGAGAGGGGCGCTCGGCCCCTCTCTTTCAACTGCGCTCACCCACCCCTATGGATTGCGATCGGTGCATCCGGAGAAATTCGGATTGTTCCGTTCCGACTGGGGCACGATGATATTCACGTCCTCCCCGTAGGTTCCGCCCTTGAAGAACGGGCCGTTTGGATAAACGGTGTTGACAGCCCGACCGAACCCGCCGCTTGCCACGGGACGAACGAGACGCCGCATGTCGGCGAGGCGGTGACCGCGTCCGAACAGCCAGAATGCGCGCTCGCGGAAGTGCAGATCTTCCTGCGCGATCTGCGTGCCGGGAGCAACGAGAGGCGCGAGCACTGCCCCCGCAGTCGTCACGTTCGTCGGATCCTTCAGCGACTGGAAGCTGGCACGCAGAGTGTTCAGCGTCTGAAGCCAACCGGCGGCGTCACCCGACCGCAGCTTTGCCTCGGCCTCGATCAAGCGTGCCTCGACACCCGTCACGATCGCGACATCGTCGTCGCGCGTCGGCCAGATCAGCTGAACGTAGTAGGGCCCACCAATGCGCGGCGAAGCGCCGAAGTTGCCGTCGAATGAGCTCGAATTCAAGACGCCAAAGCCACGGCAGACGGTGTCGTTCCCGCGACATACCGGAATTCTTGGATCGCCGGATGAAGCGAAGTTGAGCCCGACGGTTCCATCCTTGTCGCCAACGACGTACCGCCTGCCTGAGTTGTTGAGCGCCCAGAGCTGATTCACCGCTGTGCCGGATACTGCTTCCTGATGGAACATCCTGAAGCGGAAGTCGCTCGGGATTGCGGGCGAAGCCGCGATCTCCGCGCCAGCTCGAGCGAAGTCTCCCTGATTCAGCAGCACCCGCGCCCGGCCGATCCGCGCCAAAATACGCACGGTGTCTCCGCGCGTGTTACTGGCCGCGCCGGCGCTTGCCGAGTCGAAGCTCGCGAGAGCCCGAGCATACACCTGGGCGTTCGATTCAGGAGCTCCGTAAGTGATGACAGAACCGTCGAGGTTGAAGCTGCTGAGCGGAGTTCCGTTGCAGTAGTTCTCGGCGATCGCCGTTTCCGCGAACCCGCGTGCCCAGTACATCTGTGCGATACCCGACTGGACGAGTGGGAGTGCGGATGCGGCTGCCGGAGGATAGGCGCGGAGAGCATCAATCGCCTGGTTGGCGGCGGTTCGCGTGCGATTTATGTCATACCACATACCGCTGATGACGCTGACCTCTTCGCGCACGAAGCGCTGGTCAGTTGCGTCGCGCTGGACGAACGTGTCGCCCGAGCGCCACTCGTCAGTGAGAAGGCCGGGAAAATGAAATACAGATTCGCCCCCGCTCGTCATACCGTTGAGACGGCCAAGTGTACCGAGTCGCAAACCCTCCGCTGACTCCGGGGAGTTGATGTTCTCGATGGCGATGACGTCGGGATCGGTCACCTCGAGCGCGCGATCGCAGGCACTTACTATCAGCGCGACCGCGGCAGAGAAACCCCACGCGGCGCGCCTGCGGGCGCGCCCAGCTTCGATCATTCCCCGGAGGCCGCGGGAGAAAAGGCATGATGTCATGATCGCCTCAGAATCCCAGGTTCAGGCGGAGCGTGAAGTACCGCGGTGGCGGTGCAGTCTGGAAATCTGTCTGGATGTCGTTTCCACCCCCGCCCTCGAAGTAGGCGGACTCGGGATCGATGCCGCTGTAGTCGGTCCACGTCTTGAGGTTACGGCCGGCGATGGTCACGCTCACGCGATCCGCGTTTAAGCGCCGCGCGAGATTCCACTGTCGTGGCGAAGTCAGTGTCAGTGCGACCTCACGGAGTTTGGTGTAGTCGGCTTTCTCGATAAACCCCCCCTGCGTACGGAGTGGGTGGTCGCGAAGTGCAACGTTGCGCGCCTGCTCGAACAGCGACGCGCTAGGATCCGAAAGGCCACGGCAGTTGCTTCGGCTCTGACACCGGATCCGCTCATTGGCGTTGAGGAGTTTGAAGCCTCCCTTGTGGTCTATGCTGGCACTCAATCGGATCAGATCACCAAAGAGCTCTATCCCCGGACTGAAGGACATTTCCACGTGCGGGAGCTGTCGTCCCTGATATTCCGCGGTGTCGCTCACCACGACTTCGTCCTGGGTGATGAGGCCGTCGCCATTTGTGTCGGCAAAGCTCTTGATCGCGGTGTGCCAGTACCCGAACAGCGGGTAACCGACACGGTGCTGGATCTGGGTGGCAACAATTATCGGAATCGGCTCGCCGGCTGCGTTGTTATCCAGCGTCAGGATCTTGTTGTCGTTGATCGAATGATTGATACCCAGATCAATCCCGATCCGATCGGTCCGCAGAAGCTGGGCGTGAATGCCGGTCTCGAATCCTCTGTTCTCCACTGAACCGATGTTCTCGAAGCGCGATGCGGTGATCCCGATGGAGCCAGGAAGAATCCGCTGAATCAAAGCGTCGCTGGTGCGCTTGCGGTAGCCGGTGAATTCGAAGGAGAAGCGGTTGTTGAGCATGCCGACATCAATGCCGCCCTCGAACTCGAGCGCTCGCTCAGGCTTGAGGTCAGGGTTGCCAACCGCATTGAAGGTGAGGCCGGGGACGCCCTGGTCGCCGAAGTTGGCTGTGCGCGGTGAAAAGAAAAGGAGCGCGTCATTCGTGCCTGGGGAAACCCCCGATGCTCCATACGCGGCGCGGAGGCGCAGTTGATCGAGGAAGCCCGGCTTTCGGAAAAAACCCTCCTCGGACACAACCCACGAGAGGCTGGCCTTCGGATAATAAACCGCGTCGAAGTTCTGCCCGAACGCGGTGTTGTTGTCGGCCCTCAGCGCACCGGTCAGGAACAGGCGATCGTTGAATCCGAACGTCTGCTCGACGAACACGCCCGCGGTGATCGCGAAGCTGGTTACCTCGGCCGCATCTCTCACGGCCCCCGCCGTCACCGTCACGGCTCCCGGCGGCAGGTTGCTGCCGCTGGCCCCATTGCGAGCGAAAACGTTGCGGAAGTATTGAACACCAAGGGCTGTCTTCGAGGTCAGCTCCGGACGGAGGTTGAACGTCGCCGCTCCATTCACGTCGAAGGTGTACTGGAAAAAGTTCGTACGATTGTTGATTCTGAATCCTTCGCGGCTTGTACCGAAATCCGAACAGTTGCCGCGTCGGCAAAGCTCGGAATCCACTCGATTAGTGTAGTCAACACCAAAGTTGCCGCGTGCCGAGAGCCAGCTCGCCGGCCGCCAGGAAGGCGATACGCTTCCGATGAACCGGTTGATCTCCTGCGTCACCACATCCTGGAAAACGTCCCCCGGTGTGAAAATGCGATAGCCATTGAGCGGAAAACCAAGACTTGTGTTGCCATTGTCGCGATAGCCCGGCCCGCCATAGGCGCTTGATAGCAACCCGGTCGTGTTGTTATCCGTCTGCGGGAGGCGTTGAGTGCTGGAGACGAATCCCGTCGATACCGCAATATCGGCCCTCGGAGTCAGGGTGACGTTGACGTTTGCGCGAAGGTTTGCCCGGTACAGCGAGTTCGGACGAAGCTGCTCTCCAGGAATTCGGCCGACCGTCGCATTCAGTCGCTCGATGTCGAACCGAGGCACCTTGTAAACGCCAGTCTCCCCCTCGTATTCACCGGAAAGGAAATAGCGAAGGGTCTCTGAGCCTCCATTAACCTGCGCGCCGTACTGTTCACGCCACCCCGTTGACAACGGAGTCGTCTCCGGATCCTCGAAAAGATTGAACGACTTCAGACTGTCCTGGAGGCACGTCTTGAGGGAAACCTGCGCGAGCGTGCACTGACGCGCTGTCGTCTCCCCGGGCCTGTGGCCGAAAAGCGTGTACGCTGTCGGGTAGGTGTTCTCGTCGGTAAGGCGGCCGCGCTCGACGTAGACGTTCCACTTCGGCCGACCCGGGCGACCGCGCTTGGTCGTGATCACCACGACTCCGTTGGCTGCGTCGGTTCCATACAGCGTTGCGGCCGACGGACCCTTCACGACCTCGATGCTCTCTATCTGCTCCGGATCTATGTCCCCCACGCGGCTGGGAATCGCGCCGCCAACGCCGATGCTGGACGACCCGGATGAAGCCTCCATGCGAATGCCGTCGATGATGTAAATCGGATCATTGTTGAGCGAAAGGCTGTTCGTCCCGCGAATGCGAATTCGCGACTGCGTTCCGGTGATTGTGCCGGGTGTGACCTGCACTCCCGGCGCGCGCGCCGTCAGTAGATCGGCAATGTTCTTGATGGGGAGCGTTGCGGTCAGTGCTGCGGCGTCGACACGTGAGATGTCGTTTCCGAGCTCGAGCCGCCGTTGCAGGCCCGTTGCGGTCGTCACGATCTCCCCAAGCTGTACGGCTACCAGGGGCAGCGAAAAGTTGAGCTGTACAGGCTGGCCGGTGGCGACAGCGACTGTCTGCCTCTGCGACTCATGTCCGAGAGAGTACGCGCGTACCTCGACGCGACCGGCCGGAACATTGCGAATCGTGTATGTCCCGTCGTCGTTTGTCGGAACTGAAAGCGGGGTGCCGACGACAGTGACGCGTCCTCTGAAAATCGGCCTTCCTGTTCCGGATTCCCTGAGCTCGCCGGTGATCGTCCCGGTGCCTTGCGCCATCGCGACGGCGGGAACAAGGGCCAGTACAGCGGGAGCGATACACATCAGGAATCTGCGAACTGCCAACTTACGAGCGTTAGGCATTCTTCCTCCTTGCCGGCCAGACCGCCGGCGGTATTGAAACCTGCATCGACGAAATTCGTGCTGCATGCGGTCTATGGAAGTTTGGGCGTATTCATCTTCGGCGCAAGTCGCTTATTTGCAGACCCCATGGATCGGAGCTTGACACCGGATGCGCGCACCTTACCCTAAAGACTGCGACCCTCCTGAGAATCCATATCCCGCTTGTTTTTTCCCTGTCCTTCTACTTGTTGTTTGCCTCAGCGCCGGTACTGACGGCGCAGAAGATCATGGCGACGCCAGTGATCGACTTTTTTGGCGTGGTCACAGACATCGATGGCGCTCCGATTGCCGGCGCAGAGGTCGTCCTGCAACGAGGCAGAGAAAGCAGCGAGACCGCGCGGACAACGAGCGATGGAAAATTCTCGTTCACCGAGGTCCGCGGCGCCCCGGTGCAGCTTCGGGTCCGCTGCATTGGGTACAGAGAATACTCCCGCTCGTTTCTCGCCGCCAGCGTTTCAACGGGCAAACCCGTATCTATAATTCTCGAGCGCGCGCCCCTGATCCTCGACACTGTACACGTCGCGGCGATCGAGGGCGGGAGGATGCGGGAGTTCTACGAGCGTCGGAAGATCCACCGGTCGGGCCACTTTGTGGAGAGAAAGGAGATCGATCGTCGAAATCCCGTGTACACCACCGACATGCTCCGGAGGTTTCCCGGAATCGCCATCCGGCCATCGGTTCGCGGGGGAAACTCGATCCGAATACGAGGCTGTCGGCCCACTCTCTGGATCGACGGAGTTCAGGCCGTCAACGCAGAGCTGGACGAGCTGACGCGCCCCGGCGAGATCGAAGGGGTAGAAGTGTATGGGTCATCCGCGGGGATTCCGCCCCAGTACCGCGACAGAGCCGGGCGCAGCTGCGGTGCCGTACTTGTCTGGACGCGCATTCGCTGACCGGCCAGCCCCCGCTCAGCTCGCGGCCGCGCGCTCCGTTACCACCCGAACCGTGTTGTCGACAACCTGTAGGAATCCGCCGTCAATGTTGAATTTCTTATCCCCCGCGCTGCCCGCGCCACCGCTCCCGAGTCGAAGCTCGCCCTTCCCGAGCAATGTCATCATCGGCGCGTGATTCTCCAGAATGCCCACTTCGCCGTCGAACGCCGGCGCAACTACGGCCTCCGCTTCTCCCTCGAACAGCACGGCCTCGGGCGAAATCACGGACACCTTTAGCACCTGCCGCTACTCCTTCGCCATCTTGTTGGCCTGCTCGACCACTTCGTCGATCGAGCCCGCCATGTAGAACGCCTGCTCCGGAAGCTGGTCGAACTCGCCGGCGACGACTCGCTCGAACGAAGAAATGGTGTCCTCGAGCTTCACGTACTTGCCGGGAATTCCCGTAAACTGCTCGGCGACCGCGAACGGCTGCGACATGAATCGCTGCAGACGGCGCGCGCGACCGACGACGAGCTTGTCCTCTTCCGAGAGCTCGTCCATTCCAAGAATCGCGATGATGTCCTGGAGCTCCTTGTAGCGCTGGAGAATCCGCTGCACATCGGTCGCAACCTTATAGTGGCGGTCGCCGATGAACTGGGCGTCGAGAATTCGCGACGAAGACGCCAGAGGATCGACCGCCGGATAGATCCCCAACTCGGTGATTGCGCGGGACAGAACGACGGTCGCATCGAGGTGCGCGAACGCCGTCGCCGGTGCGGGATCGGTGATGTCATCAGCCGGGACGTAGATCGCCTGCACTGACGTGATCGAGCCGGTTTTCGTCGAAGTGATCCGCTCCTGCAAATCACCCATCTCCGTTGCCAGCGTTGGCTGATAACCAACCGCGCTCGGCATTCGTCCAAGAAGCGCGGAAACTTCGGAGCCCGCCTGCGTGAAGCGGAAGATGTTGTCGATGAAGACGAGAACGTCCTGGTTCTCAACGTCGCGGAAGTATTCGGCGACGGTGAGACCTGTGAGCCCCACGCGCAGACGCGCTCCCGGCGGCTCGTTCATCTGCCCGTAGATCAGGGCGGTGGCCTTCAACACGCCCGACTCCTTCATCTCGAGGTAAAGATCGTTTCCCTCACGCGTGCGCTCGCCCACGCCGCAGAACACCGAGCGTCCGCCGTGTCCCTTCTGGACGTTGTTGATGAGTTCCATGATGACGACCGTCTTGCCGACGCCGGCCCCACCGAACAGTCCGGTCTTTCCGCCCTTCACGAACGGAGCGATGAGATCGATGACCTTGATTCCCGTCTCGAAGATCTCCGTCTTCGGCTCGAGGTTGGCGAACTGCGGCGGCATACGGTGAATCGGCCAGCGCTCGACGTTGTCGGGAATCGGAGGGCCGTCGTCCACCGGCTGACCGAGGACGTTGAGAATCCGTCCGAGCGCGGCTTCACCGACCGGCACGGTGATCGACGTTCCGGTGTCGACAACCTCCATACCGCGGACGACGCCGTCGGTGGCGGACATCGCTACCGCGCGCACCTGGTTGCGTCCGATGTGCTGCTGCACCTCGGAGGTTACATCGATGTCGCCGCCCGCGTCCGATTTTGCGGTGATGCGAAGTGCGTTGTAGATCTCCGGAAGCTTCTCGGCTTCGAACTCGACGTCGAGAACCGGTCCGATGACCTGGACGACCCTGCCAATGTTCCTGGTCGGAGCGACTGTGGCTGCCATTGTTATCCCTCGAGGCCCGCGGAGCCGCCGACTATCTCGGCAATCTCCTGCGTGATCTGCGCCTGACGGGCGCGGTTATATGTACGGCGAAGCACGTTGAGAATGTCGCCGGCGTTGTCGGTTGCGTTTTTCATCGCGGTGCGCCGCGCTCCCTGCTCTGCCGCCGCGGTCTCGACGAGCGCGCGATACACCGAGTTCCTCACGTAAAGCGGCAGCAGCTGCGCGAGAATCGCCTCGGCTGATGGAAAAAGCAGGTAGTCTTTCCTGATCCCCCCGCTCTTGCCTTCCGTTTTCGTCTCGGGTGGAGACACGGGCAGTATCTTCACCGTTGTCGGTGGCGTCGAAAGCGCCGAATTGAACTTGGCATAGACGACGTAAATCGCGTCGATCTCGCCCCTCTCGAACTGGCCGATCAAATCGTCGACGAGCTCGGAAGCATTCTGCGCGGTGGGACGATCGGTGAAGTCGATGCGGCTCGACTCGATCGCGCGACTGATGTACTTGAAGTAGCCGAGCCCTTTTTTCCCGACGATGCGGAGCAGTGTCTCCGTTCCTTCACCGTCGAGCCGCCGCAAAAGGTTTCTCGATTCCTTGATGAGGTTGGCGTTGAAGCCGCCGGCCAGTCCGCGATTCGAGGTCAGCAACAACACCGCTGCTTTCTTTGCCGAGCTGGGCTGCCGGAGGAGCGGGAACTCCTTGGCCAGCTCCGGAGAGTAGAGGCTGGCAATCACTTCCGTGAGCGAATTCGCGTAAGGACGCGCCGCGACGACGCGGTCCTGCGCGCGCTTCATCTTGGACGTGGCGACCATTTCCATCGTCCGCGTGATTTTCCGCGTGTTTTCCACGGAGCGGATGCGCCCTTTGAGCTCGCGACCCTTGGCCATGTGCTAGGCCGCCGTCTTCTCGGTTCCGCGCATGTTGTTGAAGGCCTCGATCGCGCGGCGGAGATCGGCTTCCCTGTCCTTCGAGAGAACCTTCTCCTTGCGAATCGAGTCTGTCACCTGCGGATACTCTACGGCGATGTACTCGCGGAAGCCGCGCTCCCATTCCTTGATCTCGGCGACCGGAACTTCGTCGAGGAATCCGTTCGTCACGGCGTAGATCACGACGACCTGCTCTTCTGCGGGCATCGGCTGGAACTGCGGCTGCTTCAGGAGCTCGACCGTACGCGCACCGCGCTCGAGCTGCTTCTTCGTCGCCGCGTCGAGGTCCGACGCGAACGAGGCGAACGCTTCGAGCTCGCGGTACTGGGCGAGATCGAGCCGCAGGCGGCCCGCGACCGCTTTCATCGCCTTGATCTGCGCGTTGCCACCGACGCGCGAGACGGAGATGCCGACGTTCACCGCGGGGCGAACACCCGCGTAGAAAAGGTCGGCCTCGAGGAAGATCTGACCGTCGGTGATCGAGATGACGTTTGTCGGAATGTACGCGGACACATCGCCGGCCTGGGTCTCGATCACGGGAAGCGCAGTGAGCGATCCACCCGGCTTGAGAATGTTCACGCCGTCCACGACGGCGTCATCGTTTCTGAGCTTTGCCGCGCGCTCCAGCAGACGCGAGTGGAGATAGAAGACGTCGCCCGGAAACGCTTCACGGCCGGGCGGGCGACGAAGCACGAGCGAAAGCTGGCGATACGCGGCTGCCTGCTTGGTGAGATCGTCGTACACGCACAGTGTTGGCTTCCCTTCGCTGTACATGAAGTATTCGGCCATCGCGCATCCGGAGTAGGGGGCGATGTACTGCATGGGCGCGGGATCTGATGCGCTCGCGACGACGACGATGGAATAGTCCATCGCGCCGGCCTGGCGAAGCTTTTCGACGACTGACGCGACGGTCGAGTTCTTCTGTCCGATGGCGATGTAGACGCAGATGACGCCGGTGCCCTTCTGGTTGATGATAGTGTCCACGGCGATGGCGGTCTTTCCGGTGCCGCGGTCGCCGATGATCAGCTCGCGCTGGCCGCGTCCGATGGGAATCATCGAGTCGATCGCCTTGATGCCGGTCTGCAGCGGCTCGTTCACAGGCTGTCTCACAATGATGCCTGGCGCTTTGGAGTCGACTTTCCGCGTTTGGGTCGTGGTGATCGGCCCCTTCTGGTCGAGCGGTCTGCCGAGTGGATCGACTACGCGTCCGACGAGCTCTGGCCCGACCGGAACCTCGAGCACTCGGGCCGTGCGCCGGACCTCATCGCCTTCCTTGAGCTGGAGATAGTCGCCGAGGATGACGGCGCCGATGTTGTCTTCCTCGAGGTTCAGCGCGAGGGCGGTGATTTTCTCCCCGGTCTCGGAGGAGGTGACTTCGAGCATCTCACCGGACATGGCTTTGGCGAGTCCGTAGATGCGAGCGATGCCGTCCTTGACCTCGAGAATGGATCCGACTTCTTCGACGTCGAGGTCCTGGAGGTCGGCGGCTTCGATCTCACGGAGGAGGATGTCCTTGATTTCGCCCGGACGAAGAGTGGTAGCGGTAGCCATAGATGTGGTTTGCTGTGGGCGGGTTTTCGAGCGGCGCGGGCGGGCGATCATCGGGCAGAATCCCCGCCTCGTTTTGCTTGTGAAAAATATCACAAGCGGCCGGTGACTGCAAGGAGACGAGCTATCGCAGCCCCGGTTAGATTAGCGACGTGATCCGCCTCGTTGACGTCCACAAGTCCTTCGGGCCCAAGACAGTGCTGGAAGGGTTTTCGCTCGACGTGGCGGAAGGCGAGACGATGGTAATCATCGGCTACTCGGGCTCCGGAAAATCCGTTGCGATCAAGCACATCGTCGGACTGCTCGAGCCGGACGAGGGCACTGTCTGGGTTGACGGCAAGGAAGTCCCGCGGCTCACCCGCCCCGAGCTGTACGATCTCCGCTCGAAGATTGGCTACGTCTTCCAGTTCGCCGCATTGTTCGACTCGATGAGCATCGGCGACAACGTGGCGATGGGTCTCCGGAAGGAGCACAAGCTTCCCGAATCCGAGATTCAGGAGCGGATCAGCGAATCGCTCGAGCTCGTAGACCTGCCGGGAGTTGAAGGGAAGTTCCCGGCCGAGCTTTCCGGAGGAATGCGGAAGCGCGTCGGAATCGCGCGAGCGATCGCGCGGCGTCCCAAGTACATCCTTTATGATGAGCCCACGACGGGGCTCGACCCCGTGACGAGCGCGGTCATCGACCAGCTCATGGTGCGCACACGCGAGAAACTCGGCGTCACGAGCATCGTCATCACTCACGACATGCGGAGCGCTTACACGGTCGGCTCGCGGATCGCGATGCTTTACGAGGGCAAGGTGCGACAGGTTGGAACGGTGGAAGAGATAAAACACACGACCGACCCAATAGTCTGCCAATTCATCGAGGGACGTCCGAGCCTCGAGCTCGCGGCGACCGGCGTCTAGCATCGCCATGGATACCGCGGATCTTCCCACCATCCTTGCCTTCGTTCCCCGGGAGCGTGCGCGGTCGCTCGTGCGAACGGCGTTTCCGAAACGAAAATGGCGGGTCATCGCCGCGCGTGACGCCGGCGAATTTGCGGACGCTTTGCGGCGGACTCTGGTCGACGCGGCGCTCGTCGACATTGGATCGCCACTGGCAATCGCGGCGCTCGCGTCGAGCGGGAGCGATGGACCGCTCCCGACGAACGGCGGAAGCGCTGACGAGACCTGGAAGATCGCCGCTCTCGCGCAGGAATTTCCGAGTGCGCCGTTCTTTGCGATCAGCCCCCTTCGGGCAACCGACGCGCCTGCCGTCGCGCGCTGCAGCGCGCTCGAGTTCTGCGATGTAATTGCCGACGGGATCGACGAGCCGGTGGCGCGGGAGCTGGTCGCACCTCAGACATTTTCCGCCAGGTTTTATGCGGCGCTCGTCAGCCCGCCACCCGCGCTCAGACTCGAGACACGAATGCAGCTCGCGAGCTGGCGGGCGATTCTCGCCGGTGGGGGCCGGCCGGTGCGAACGAGCGCGCTGGCGAAAGCGGCAGGCGTAAGTCGCGAGCACCTGAGCCGCAACTTCTCGGGGCTTGGCTCACCAAACCTCAAGCGGGTGATCGACCTCGTGAGGATGATCGCCGCGGCTGAGCTCGCAAAGAATCCCGGCCTGGACATCCGCGACATCGCCCACATCCTCGGCTTTGCGTCGTCGTCCCACCTGGCGGTGACGGCCCAGCGCGTGCTGGGCACTCGGCCGGCTTCTCTGTCGCGGCTGAGAACGGTGGATTTGATAGAGCGATTTGTGCAGGGGAGAACGCGCAGTCGAGGATGAACTAACAGACCAGACCCATTCAGTTTGCGCGTTCTGCGTTTCCTGTTGCCCCGTCGTCAGTTATTCAGTCGCATTGCCGCGATGACACATCAGGGCTTAATCGGTTCCGCGATATGTCATCCCGGCAAAGCGACGGAATGACGGACGACTGAAAAACGGTACACTCGCAACGCGCAAACTGAATGGGTCTAAAAAACAACGGCACGCCGATTTCTCGGGCGTGCCGTTTCGTTTTTCTCGTCGGTTGCCTTACGCCGCGAAGCTCCCGAGTGCTCGACCAACATCCCCCTCACGCAGGCGCTTCAAGGCGCGATCGCGCAGCTGACGAACGCGCTCGCGGGTGACGCCGAGCATCGAGCCGATCTCCTCGAGTGTGTGCTCGCGGCCGCCTTCCAGTCCGAAGTACAGGCGCAGCACCTTCGCATCCCTGGGAGGAAGCGTCGACAACGCCGTCTCGATCTCATCGTTGAGGAAGCGGTTCATTGCCTCCTCCTCGGTGTCTGGCATCTCGTCGGCGACGAACCGCTCGATCAGAGAGCGATCGCCTTCCGGATCCATCGGTGCGTCGAGCCGCACGTCGCCTGTATTGAGCGCGGCGAGCGACTGCACTACGTCGACCGAGAGTCCCGTGAGATGCGACAGCTCTTCGGGCGTCGGCTCGCGCCGCATCTTCTGGCGAAGGATCTCCGACGCCTTGATGATGCGCGACAAGTCGGCCGTCCGGTTGAGCGGAACGCGCACGGTTCGCCCCTGGCGCGCGAGCGAGCTCAGGATGGCCTGACGAATCCACCACACCGCATAGGAGATGAACTTCACTCCCTGGTCGGGATCGAATTTTCGGGCAGCGGTGAGCAGCCCGACGTTCCCTTCCCCGATCAGGTCGATCAGAGGAAGTCCGCGGTTCTGATACTTTTTTGCGACGGAGATGACGAAGCGCAGGTTGCGCTTTACGAGCTCCTGCAGCGCGTCCTGGTCTCCAGCACGAATCTTCCGGGCAACCTCGATCTCTTCGTTTCCCTTGAGGAGCGGGTAAGTACTGACCTCATAGAGATACTGATCGAGGATGTCGCGCTCCGGCTCACTTGGCGCGATTCCCCCCGGTGCGGCCGCTCGGCGGCGGCGCTTTACTTCAGCCATTGTTTGGACACCTCAGGTCCTTAGCGAAATACTTCTTATTTATTAGACACGGCGAACGCCGAGTGCAGCGAATTTGACGCACGAGGCAGCAATTTGCCGCCGATTTGGGTCACGTTAATTCAATACCGCCCCAAAACATCTGTGATCCTAGGAATTGTTTTCGTTGGACGTTCGGGCGCTGCAAGATACCGGCCGCGGAGCAAAATACTAGTGCGATTTCTTGACTTCGATTCTACCCGCGGATATCCTTCGCGGTTCCTCTCGGGCGCGGTTGTCCAGAGGGAAAAAGGCCGGGGGTGTAGCTCAGTTGGGAGAGCGCTTGAATGGCATTCAAGAGGTCAGGGGTTCGATTCCCCTCACCTCCATCCGGTTCGGGGCGCGAGGGGTCAGCGATTAGATTTGAGAATCGGATTTGCGTTTCCGGAGATACGCGGGAATAGCTCAGTTGGTAGAGCACAACCTTGCCAAGGTTGGGGTCGCGGGTTCGAGTCCCGTTTCCCGCTTAGCGCCGGCGGTCGGTCGTGACGCCGGCGTTTGATTCAGGGGCGGTTAGCTCAGTTGGTTAGAGCGCCACGTTGACATCGTGGAGGTCACAAGTTCGAGTCTTGTACCGCCCATGCGTTTTGGGTGATGGAAGTGAGCATGGGCGCCCGTAGCTCAATTGGATAGAGCATCTGACTACGGATCAGAAGGTTAGGGGTTCGAGTCCCTTCGGGCGCGTCAGATGATGGATTGACCCTGTGTCGCGAACGCGATGCAGGTTTTTTTTGCTATCAAATCGCATCCACGGAACTCGCGGCACGCGTTGAACCGACCTTCGGGGCCAGCTAATAGGCGTTTCCCCCAAAACGGGTGACGTTTTTCAAGTCTCGCTCGTCGCCCTAGAGAACGCGAATTGGGCAGCGCCGGGATTCCATGTCTCCGCCGGGACGCGCTGCTCTACAAATGTCGGCGGCCTTCAGGGGAGGATTCCAGCCCTATGACGCGCATCTCTTTGCTCTCACGCAGGTTTTGGAAGTCCGAGAATGGTACAGGGTTGGTGGAGTTTGCCATAGCTGCCCCGGTTTTCATGATCGTACTTTTCGGCATTATCGAACTCGGCCTCGCTGTCTGGCAAAAAAACAGCGTTGCCTCCGACGTGCGGGAAGGAGCACGCTACGCTGTCGTGCGCGGCACGGCGAGCGGGCGAACCGCAACCGCCGAGTCGGTCTCGGAATACGTCAAAACGCGAACATCGCTCGACACAGCCGCGTTCCGGGTCTACACAACGTGGTCCCCCAACAAGCGCCCGGGCTCCGTGGTGACCGTCAGCGTCGCCCACAATGTTCCTCGGCGGGGACCATTCATTCCCGCCCATACCGACAGCGCAAGCTCTCAGATGGTCATTGCCTTCTGATGCTGGCATCCAGGAGTGGGAACATGCGTGATGCAGTTGTTCGAGCGTTGAGAGCCCTTCGAAGCTCAGACGCGGGTGCCGCAGCGGTAGAGCTCGCGATGACTCTTCCGCTGCTTGCATTGCTCGCCGTCGGCGTGGCCGATTTCGGACGGCTTTATTTCACAAGCATCGCCGTGGCCAATGCCACTCGGGCCGGCGCGCAGTACGGGGCGCAGAGCACGACGACGAGCGGCAACTTTGCCGGCATAGAGCAGGCAACGCGAAATGATGCAGCAGACCTCGGCGAAATCACCGTAGCATCGAGCCGCTTCTGCCGATGTCCCGACGGCAGTACCCCCGCCTGTACGGGCACGTGTGCCTCGTATGGCGCTCCTCAGGTGTTCGTTCACGTCAGCGCAAGCAAGACGTATGCATTTCTGATTGACTACCCGGGTCTACCACCGACGGTCGCAATCACGCGGACCGCGACGTTTCGCGCGCAATAAATGAAGCGACCTGAGACGGGCTCAGCTCGGCCGGGCAACAGGCGCGGTGCGATCCTGATCATTATGGGAGTGTCGATGGTCGCCGTGATGGGCCTTCTGGTGCTTAGCATCGACGGCGGTACCCTGCAGGAGCAAAAACGACTGGCACAAACGGCCGCCGACGCAGGGGCCCTGGCCGGAGCCGTCGAGATTCTCAGAAATCGAAGGGACTCGGTGGTCGCTTCGGCAAAGAGTGAGACGGCAAGAAACGGATTTGCTGACCTGGTAGGAGCCGACACCATAACAGTGACCTACCCCGCGAGAGGTGGAACCTTCGTCGGGTCCAGGTTCGTCGGCGTCGAAGTACAACGGACTGTGCCTACGTATTTCGCGGGCATTTTCGGCTGGGGATTTGTGACCGTCCGAAGCCGGGCAGTCGCCGGTATCGTCCTGGCCGAGTACTGCTTTATCGTACTGGACCCTGCAGGAAATTCCGCCCTCAGCGTGGATAATACGTCTCGTCTCACCGGCAGCGAATGCGGCGTCGCTGTGAACTCTACCGCCTCCAATGCCGCGGATGTCAGCGATCAAGGTCATATAATCGCCAGCACGATTGGGGTGACGGGCGGCGTCTCGGGGACCAATTTCAGCCCCACTCCGGACCTGGGCATGCCACCGGTGGCCGACCCGCTCGCGTGGGTCCCGATGCCACCAGTGCCAAACACTTGCGACTACACCTCGCTGGAAGTTACGAGCGCGA
The DNA here is from genome assembly GCA_035633115.1 of Gemmatimonadaceae bacterium. Classification (NCBI taxonomy): domain Bacteria; kingdom Pseudomonadati; phylum Gemmatimonadota; class Gemmatimonadia; order Gemmatimonadales; family Gemmatimonadaceae; species Gemmatimonadaceae bacterium. Next base: position 129,328 of record DASQFN010000112.1, read on the forward strand.
TGACATTGAACCCCGGAACCTACTGCTATGGCCTCAAGGTCTTCAATGGTCAAGCGATGTTGAACCCCGGCCTCTACATCTTGAGAGGAGGGGGGCTCGAGGTGAAATCGGCAGGGTCCACGCTGACGAGCCTCGGCACTGGCGTCAGCTTCTTCAACACCGTTTCGCCTCTTGGCGGAGATTACGGACCCATTCTCATGCAGGCCAACGTGACGGTGAATATCTCTGCGAACACTGACCCGGCCAGCGCTCTACCGGGCATTCTTTTTTACTCGGACCCAGCGGCGCCAAATCTGACGAACGTATTCAAGGCAGGGTCGACCAGCACCATGGACGGCACGATGTATTTTCCGTCGCAAACCATCGAATTCAACAGCGGATCAGGGAGCGTTACCAACGGCGCGGTGGTCGCGTTCCGGGCTGCCCTGAGGAACAACACTGACCTCACCTTCACTGGTTACAACCCCGTTCCAGATCTGTTTGCGTTGAAGCGGGCCGCGATTGTCGAGTAGTGGTCCCGCAAGCATCAGCTGCTTCGGACGAACGTGACGATCGATGGCGGGGCTTACGCGATGGACAAGTCGTTTTCTTTCTGCCGCTGATCGTAGCCCGACGGTACGATCCCGCCTGAGCGCCAGCGGCTTTCATAATCCTCGATGATCCCGGGCAGGTACGCTTCCGGAGACGAATATCGAATCCCGGCTCCTCCCAGCTCGGCGAGACTGCGTGTGTTATCGAGCTCCGACATCCACTGTCCGCTGAATGGTGAGCAGTGAGGCAGCAGACCCGCACGCTGCAAGTCGGCGCGAGGTACACGCTCGATGATCAGCTTGCGTTCAGCGAGGCGCGCAAGCATCGGAAGAAGTTCAGCGAGCGACATCGACTCGCCGTACGAGATGTTGTAGGCCCGTCCTATTCCTTCGCCCGAGCCGACAAGCTGGACGACCAGGCGAGCGACGTCGCCAACGTACACATGTCGAAGCGGAAGTCCCCGTTCATCGGGAACGAGGATCGCATTTCCATCGAGCATCCGCGCGACGTACGCCTGGATCCTGCCGTAGTGATCACGCTCGGAAGCGACTGGCCCGTTATGCCGACGAGCACCAGGAACGCTTCGGGCGAATAGACCTGATTATCGTCGAGAAACTGGAGGGGGAGACCGATCATGCGCTTGGCTGCTCCAGAAGCCACTCGCCGCTCTCCGAGCATTTCGTCGCGGACCACGAAAACGCAAAATACAAAACCCGACCGTCATTTGTTGTTGCTGCTGTCAAGCCTAGCAACTGCGAGCGTTGACAATAGCGACGGATCGCAGATAGCTTCATCGTATGCTGATGCGGCTACGATTACCGGAACTCTTGGACGAGCGGGGAATGTCTGCCTACGCCCTCTCGAAGCAATCCAAGGGGCGGATCAGCATGTCCACCGCCTACCGGATGGCGAGGCTTTCAGGTCGTGTGCAGAACTTCGACGCGGAACTGTTGGAGGCTCTCTGTGACGTGCTGTCGGTCGAGCCCGGAGAACTGCTAGAGCGGGATTCCGCCAAGCGTCGGCGGAAATGAGCTGCCCGGTCCACTCGCAGGCTCAGCCCTGCTTTGTGTGCGCGCTCGAGGAGAGGTTGCCAAGTTCCCTGGTGGAGCAGTTGTGCGCCTCAGCCGCCTTTATGGAGGCGCTACAGAATCGGTACGGCTATGCCTGGCGAGATCCAAGGAGAGGTGTTGCACATCGCAGCAGAGATGATACTCCCCACGCCCAAGTCCTCCGGTCAAAAAGAAGCCGCCCGTTGCACTGGGGTAGAACCTGAGTCGAGCATCCAAGGTGATAGGGGGGTGAGCGGCGCAGGCTGCGCGAGGGTCGAACCGTTCCTGCAATTCATTCCCGAGAGACAACGGGCTTGCTACGAACCTTTCGTTTCTTCGCGGCGGCTCCGCATTTAGCCGAACACTCGATAGGCTCTCGGATCACTAGAGAAGGATTTATGAAGAAACTGCTACAGGTGGCGTTCGGCGCCGCATTCGGAGTTCTGGTACTGGGCACGATAATGACCACAGTAAAAACACCGCCTTCTTCAGCAATTGTGTTTGTTGACAGGACTGCGAAGGAGTTCGTCACGCCACCTTTCGCCGCGGCCAATCCCACGCTGACAAGTCGATTCTCAGCCGCAGTGACGTACGGACAAGCGCAGGCGGAAGGATTCTCGCCGGAGCATACTTGCAATCGACAGTCGTGTTGGAGTCAGGACGGAAGATCCTTAACGGGAGCGTATCTTGAGAAAATCGGATTACTTCCACGATTAAGAAGTCGATGGAATGCAGACGGTACCTGGAGCTGGTGACGCTTCCCTTACCCGTTTCTTTACCCGTTTCTCCCGGCAAAGTACGGCATGAATGTCGGGAAAGTCCGGCACCGACGCCCGATTTCCCTCTGTAGACCGACAATTTGTCGTTAATGGTTAGTGTATGGTTCTGACTACGGATCAGAAGGTTAGGGGTTCGAGTCCCTTCGGGCGCGTCAGATGAATCAGTCTCCCTATGTCGAGTAGTCGATGCGGGGGTTTTGTTGTTCCGGGGTATTTGATACTGGCGGGAGGAGATGCTGCGCCGCAGAGTTTAGGGAGCGGGAGCTGATCAAAACCGGGAGGACACCTTGTCGGCCAAGTATCTTGTTCTGTTGGCGGTCGCGGCCACCATCGGCTGCGCATCTGGAAGCGGTGGAGCCGGCTCCTCCCCCGCGCAAACGGTTCCTCGAAAGGCCGACCTTCTGACTGCCCAGGAAGTCGCTCTCGCTCACGCTGACGTAATGAATTCTTACGACGCCATAGCGCGCCTGCGCCCGAATTGGCTCGTCTCGCGCGGTGCGTCGACGTTCGGCTCCGGGAACACCGAGTTTGCGATTGTATTCGTCGATGGGCAGCAGCACGGCAGGCCTCGAGACACTTCGGCGGATTCCGGCCTGGCACACGAAGGAGTTCCGCTACTACGACGTTACACAGGCCGGCGCGACATTCGGAATCCAGGGCGGCATGGGCGGGGTGATCGAAGTCAGGATGAGGTAAGGCATCGCGCTGAAAAGAAAGGCAGAGCGGCCTTGTCATCCTCTGGGTAAGTGTATCCGGCGCGCTCCATGCACCCTGCCCTTCGATAGGATGTCAACTTCTGTTGCGGGGATCTCATAAATGTCGGACGGAACCTCGCGCGAATGCCCCCTGGCCGACGTTCTCGCCGATCGGCTCCGTGAATCCCGGAGGGAGCTCGCGGCCCATTGGCTCGAGCGCATTGCCGCCAGGGTCTCACTCGATAAAAACAAGATCTTCCCGTCGGAAGAGCTCCTCGATCACGTACCGCTCCTGATTCAGGGAGTTGCGGACTACCTCCAGGATCCTGTAAACGAGGTGAGCGCCGACATGCCCGTGGTAGCCAAGGCAATGGAGCTCGGGGCGCTTCGGCACGGGCAGGGCTTCGACGTTTACGAGATACTCAAGGAGTACGAGATACTCGGCGGCATTCTGTTCGCGTTTCTCGCTGAAGCCGCCGACGAGATACCGGAGCCGTGCGAAAAGAGCGAGCTGCTCCACTGCGGCCAGCGCCTTTTCAAGGCGGTCACGATCATTCAGCAGACGACCACCACGCATTTCCTGCGACTGGGCGACACAAAAATTGCCGATCGCGAAACGCGCCTCCGGGCATTCAATCAGACCGTATCGCACGAGATCAAGAATCGGATCGGGGCAATACTCGGCGCCGGGGGAGCGCTCCTGGAGATGCCCGACCTCGATCCGGCACAGCAGAAGCAGTTCCTCGAGATAGTCGTCAGGAACGCCAGAACCATGCGGCATTCGGTCGAGAATCTCATCGCACTGTCGCGGACCGAAAACGATTCGCGTCAGCATCGACACGTCCAGCTTCCCGAAGCCGCGGGCGAAGCAATTCGCGAGGTGAGAGAATCGGCGAGGGATGCCGGACTGGAGATCAGACTTGGGGACCTCCCGAATATCGAGATCAACGCCGCGGCAGTGGAGCTGTGCCTCGCCAACTACCTCTCCAACGCAATCAAGTACGCTGATCCGACGAAACCGAGCCGCTTTGCCGAGATCAACGGCACCGTCGAAGCCCGCCCCAAGGGAGTCCGCGAGCTCGTCGTCCGCGTTCGCGACAACGGTCACGGCGTGCCTCCCGAAATGCGCGATCGCCTCTTCCAGCGCTTCTTCCGCGCGCACAACGTTGCAACAGACATCGAGGGCACCGGGCTCGGGCTGAGCATCGTCGCCGATACGGTCGAATCCCTCGGTGGACGCGCGTGGGCGGAGTTTCCCGGCGACGAATCTGTGTTCGCGTTTTCACTTCCATTTCGGCGGGTGGATACCGACGTTGTCCAGGGCGGGCAGGCACCTGCGCCGGAGGAAAGGCTCAGAAGCCCGGCGGGAGAAACGTGACGCGGTTGATGCGCCGAAGATTGGAAAGCTAGGGCCTGTAACCCGCCTGTGATTCAGTAGGCGAATTCTTTCTCTCTCAGCCGCTGGTCGTAACCCAAAGGGATGATTCCATTCGACTGCCATCGCTTCTGGTAGTCCTCGATGATCGATGGAAGGTATCCCTCAGGGCTCGTATAGCTCATCCGGTCTCCTCCGAGCTCGGCGAGACTGCGTGTGTTGTCGAGCTCCGACATCCATCGTCCGCTGAAGGGCGAGCAGTGGGGCAAGAGGCCGGCACGCGTCAGCTCCGCGCGGGGAACACGCTGAACGTCGAGCGTCCGATCGACAAATACCGCCAGCGTCGCAAGAAAATCCGCGAGCGACATGGACTCGCCGTAGGAAATGTTGTACGCGCGTCCGGTACCTTCGCGTGAGGCGACGAGCTGCACGATAATCCGAGCCACATCGCCGACGTACACGTGTCGCAGGGGAAGACCCGTCTCGTCGGGAACCAGGATCGTGTGTCCATCGAGCAGCCGCGCGACATACGCCTGGATACGACCGTAGTGGTCTCGCTCGGACGCAACCATGGGGAGGCGGAGAGTCGTAAGAGGAAATCCTTCGCGTGAGAACGCCGCGGAAAATTCATCCTCCGCGTCGCGCTTCCATGCGCCGTATGCCCACGCGTCGTAGTCGTCCGAGTGGCGCGGCAGCTCCGCCATCACCGGTCCGTCGTAGCTGTCCTCCCGAAACGGACGGGAGATGCCCTCGCGCACGAGGTAGACCTGACCCGTGCTGATGAAGACGTATCGTCCAACGCGACCGCCGAAGACCTCGATGGCCGATCGTGCATCGGCGCCGGTGTATGTCGTCGTGTCGAGAACGAGATCGAAATCGCGATCAGGAACGGCACGGCGCATCGCGACGGAATCGGTGCGGTCTCCGCGCAGGCGGCGCACCGCCGGCGGCAGCTCGTCCGGCGTCATCCCGCGGTTCAATACCGAGACCTCGTGACCTGCCTCGAGCAGCGCGAGCGCCGTAACGTGGCCGAGGTTGCGGGTGCCGCCCAGGATCAGAACGTCCGCCACGGGGCGACTATGTGAAAAGGCTTTTTCGTGAAAGGCTATTTCCGGAACACCGCCTGTACGGTGGCGTCGAAGGCGACGGTCAGAGTATTCGAGCCGTCCCACGTTCCATTGTATACGCCGCCGCAGTTAGAACCCACTATCGTCGGCTCGGTGAACGTGATGCTGTTCCCGTTCACGGTATAGGTGCCGTTACAGCTTTCAGTCACGGTTTGGGACGGCCCGCCGGTCAGCGTCTGCCGATACGTACCCGAGCTGCTGAAGGTGTTGTTGGCGTTCAGCGTGACGTCGCCACCGATGATCTCGAGCCTGGAGCCCTGATCGAAAAAGACCACGAACGGCATGCCGGCGCCGTTGATGGTGATCAGGGCGTAGCTTCCGGTCAGACTCGATTTCGGGCCGGAAGAGTCGCTGCATGCCACGAAGAGCGTCAGGGCGGCGAGGCCAATCAATCGTTTGATGTTGCTGGGCATACGAACCTCTGCTGCAGGATGATCGTCCGACGGGTCGGACCGGCACGTGCCTTGGTGTGTACCGAAAGCGATTCTTGCAGTTACCGCGCCATCCGTTCGATGGCCGCCCATCCTTCTCACAGTCGTGCGTCTGCCGCGCGAATGAACGCCCTCCCCTCGAAGAAGTTGTAACGCGCCGCACGCGAACTGCCCCGCAATCGACGCCAACCTAGTTTGCGGTTGCGCCTCTTCCGGCGCAGCAACGGGCGACTACGACTATTTCTGCACGATTCACGACGGCATGAATGGAAGGATACGCGTGCGCTGACGCGCCGCGTCCACTCACAGCCAACGCTCATGCGCATCCGTCATCGCGTTCACGCTATTCGACTAGTCAGCAGGCATGCACCAGTCCTTGCCGCTCTGATGCTCGTCGTTCCAGCGCCATCGAACGCCCAGTCGCTGCTCGATCGTCCACCGAATCTCTCGGCCGATTGGACGGGTGCTCCGGGCACACTGTACTTCCATTTCATCCATCGGTTCTCGACGGGCAGCGCGCCTGAGCGGAAAGTCTCGAACGTGCCGACGTTCCTCCTCGCCGCCGGGCTGCCGATGAGATTTCTAGCCGGTGTCAACTACTCCACCAACTCCGCGCTCGCGCCGCGCTTTCCGAATGAATGGGAGCTTTTCGCGCGCTGGGCTCCTCTCTCTGAGGACTATGGGGCGCCGCTCGACCTCGCCGGTCAGATCGGATACAACAATGCCGGCGAAGGTGTGGACGGTGAGGTCTCGGTTGCGCGTCGCGTCGGTCCCGCGCGTCTCATCGCTGTGGCGCGGGCTCTCTCGGATCCATTCGAGTCCGGCAACGTCCGCTACGCGTTCGGGGGCGGTGGAACGGTTCGGCTCGGAACGTACGTCGCGCTCGCCGGCGACGTTGCATCGCTGACCAGTCGCGATTCGACCGAGCGTGTTGCCTGGAGCGCAGGCCTGCACCTGGCGATTCCGCTTTCGCCTCACACGTTCTCGCTGCAGGTGACGAACACGCTCGTGTCGACTCTGCAGGGTGCGTCGCGGGGGATCGAGGGCAGGCGTTACGGATTCGAGTTTACGATTCCCCTCACGCTGCGCCGGTATTTCGGCCGTCGTGAAGAACAGTCGGCTGGCGATTCAGCGTCGGCTGCAGCGACGGCGGATTCGGCTGCGGCTGTCGCGGCGTTGAACACCGACACCACGACCGTCGCCGTGAGGCCGACTCCAGCGCCCGCACCGGCGAGTAATGTGCCAACCAGCGTGCCTCCGACCGCGCCCGCTCCGGCACCGATACCGGGCGACACGACGCCGGCGCCGAGCCCGCACCGCGACACATCGCGGGTGACGGTGCCGCGTGCAAACACAGGAGCGACGACTCCGCCGACTTCGCCCGCAACCCCGCGTCGAACGACTACGCCTCGTCCCTCGGCGCCCGCGTCGCCGCCAAGGTCAACGCCCGCGCGTCGCGCCGCGAGTACCGTTCGCACTGGCATCAGGAACCTCAACTATCTCCAGTCGCGGCAGGAGATCGCTGTGGGGACTACGGTCGAGTGGAAGAACAATGATCCTCTGCCTCACACTGTCACTGCCGTGGACAAGAGCTTCAACTCGGGGCTCATCCAGCCCGGAAAGACTTACACCCACACATTCACGAAGGCTGGCACTTACAACTTCTTCTGCACGCCGCACCCGTTCATGAAAGGGCTGATTGTAGTGAAGGCTCAGTGAGCGCCAGCGTATGGGTACCGTGTGACGCTGGTCAGGCGATAATAGCCTTTGCGAGAAATGGCGCCACCTTTTGACATTTACGAGTAGGAGCCTTGCGGCCCGGCCTGGGATTGATTACGACAATCGTGTCAGAAGCTGTTCCCTGTGCCTCGTGCACTTGACACGGTCGCGTTATTTTGTGCGATGGGAAAATCACGAGGTCACTTCCAACCCGGTATGTCGGGAAGGCTTCAGGGAACTCATCCCCCTTAATCCGTAGATGGCAGGACTGATGTAGATGTACTGCGCCGGTCACTAATACACGTGCTGCGTCTGCTGTGGTGAGACTCTGACCGAGGAGGCGGGTCCAGTAAAGCGATGAAGCCTTCCCGCCTCGCGCTTGCCGCGCTCGCCGCTCTCTCGGCGGCCGCCCCGGCACTGCCGGCTCAGATTATCGAGGCGGTTCGCATCACCGGTGGCTTACCCCGGCTCGATGGGCGCCTCAACGAAGAGGTGTGGCGCACCGCTGCGCCAGCGCAAGGTTTCATTCAGCGCGAGCCGAGCGAAGGTGCACCGGCATTGGATCGTACTGAAGTTCGCTTCGCGTACGACGAGAACGCGCTCTGGATCGGGGCGAGGATGTACAGCCGAAGCCCCCGCGACATTCGCGCTCTCATAACACGCAAGGATCGCGAGGGAAGCTCGGAGCAACTCATCGTATCGCTCGACACACACCGGGACAGGCGCACTGCGTACTCGTTCGCGGTGACCCCCGCCGCTGTTCGAATAGACTATTTCCACGGCAGCGACTTCGAGGACCAGCGAAACTACGACTACGATCCGGTGTGGGAGGCGGAGACTGTCATTGATTCGATCGGCTGGACGGTGGAGATGCGGATACCGTTCACGCAGCTCCGGTTCAACCCCGGCGACTTTCAGGAGTGGGGCGTCAACCTTACGCGCAAGGTTCCGGCGCGGAACGAGCAAAGCTATTGGGTCCTCGTCAAGCGAAATGAAACCGGATGGTCGTCGCGCATGGCCGCGCTGACAGGTATCCGCGGCGTCCGCCCTACCCGCCGCATCGAGCTCCTGCCATACCTCGCGGCCGATTCCCGGTTCATCAGGGTGACCGACCCTGCCGATCCGTTCGCCAGGGACTACGCGACTGGCTTCCGCGCCGGCGGCGACGTCAAGATGGGGATCGGCCCGAACCTGACGCTCGACGTGACGATCAATCCCGATTTCGGGCAGGTTGAAGCCGATCCGGCCGAGGTGAACCTGTCCGCATACGAGACGTTCTTCCCGGAACGCAGGCCGTTCTTTGTCGAGGGGCGGCAGCTCTTCGGAGGGTCGGAGTACTACTACACACGGCGCATCGGCGCGCGCCCGCCTGGGAGCGCGGATGCGGACTACCAGGAGCGCATCGGCAATACGACAATCCTCGGCGCTGCCAAGCTCACCGGCCGGTTGCCATCGGGGTTGTCAATCGGGGCGCTCACGGCTGTGACGGAGGAGGAGGAAGTTTCGACGTACGATCTGGCCTCGGCGACTTTTGGAAAAGCGGTCGTCGCACCGCGCACGGGGTACGCGGTGGCCAGCGTCCAGCAGGAGTTCGGGCGGACGCGCTCTACGATCGCCGGAACGGTGACGATGGTACAGCGCGGGCTCGAGACGGGGACGCCCCTCGCCGCGCTCCTGGCGCAGTCGGCCTACACGGCGAGCGTCAATACGCGAATCAGGTGGGCGCGAGGAATGTATGACGTCGGCCCGTACATCGGTGCCACACACGTGCGAGGCGACTCGGTGGCGATCCTGAGACAGCAACTCTCGTCGCGCCGGTTCTGGCAGCGCCCCGACGCATCGCACGTGAGCGTGGATCCGTCGCGCCGCACTCTTACCGGCACCAGCATGGGCATCAGCCACAGGAAGCTTTCCGGCAAGCACTGGTTGTGGGACATCGACTACTCCCAGGTATCTCCCGGCCTGGAGCCAAATGATATCGGCGCTTGGGGGAATGTGGACGATCGGGGCGGGAACGCACGGATAACTTATCGCGAGACCGCACCGCGGGGATGGTACAGATCGTACTCGATCACGACCGGCACCGAAGCGAACTGGAATTTCGAGGGTGTCCGGACTTACTCAGAGCTCTGGGCATCCTCCAATGCGACCCTGTCGAATTTCTGGCGGGTGAGCGCGTATGCCGACTATGAGCCGCGATCGGTCTCCGACGCACTCACCCGCGGCGGGCCTCTCATGGGAAGGCCATCCAACCATGGAGGCAGCATCGCGCTCGAGAATCAGTCGGGCGCGCGCAATCAATGGCAGATCAGGCTCAACGCATCGAAGGACGAATTCGGGGGATGGAACCGGGACATCCAACTCGGTCTCACATACCGGCCCGGCCCGCAGTGGGAGCTGCGTCTCGGTCCAAGGTGGGAGCGGGGTGAGTCGTCGCGGCAGTACGTGACATTCGTCGACGGCGGACCCGCGGCCACGTTCGGACGGCGCTACGTATTCGCCCACGTGGATCGGAGCGAGATCGCGGCCGGCCTGCGTCTCAACTATACCTTCACTCCGCGGCTCACTCTCGAGAGTTACCTCGAGCCGTTCGCGGCGAGCGGTACGTACCGCGGCTTCGGCGAGCTGCGCGAAGCCGGGGGTTTTGAGCTGAGAGCATACGGCACCGACGGCACTACCATCACGCGGAGTGCGGGGGAATCGCACCACGTCACGGCCGACGGCCAGACGTTCACGATCTCCGATCCCGACTTCAACGTCAGGTCGTTCCGCAGCAACGCCGTTCTGCGCTGGGAATGGCGCCCGGGCAGCACGATGTTCGTGGTGTGGCAGCAGGACAAGAGCGCGAATCGCGAGCTGGGACTGGTGCGGCCGGGCGACATCTTCGACGCATTTCGGGCGAAGGGTGACACCTTCCTCGCCGTGAAGGTGAGCTACTGGATCCCGCTGAAGTAACTCAATAACTCACGCGATCGACGAAGCAGGTAGCTTCGGGTTAATTGCTCGTCAATCGCGTTCTCGACACTACGATCCCTGCGGATTCGTGATCGGACGCGGATCATAGAACGGCCGGATTTGCTTGAGCTTCCCGTTCGAGATGCGGAAGCAATCGAACACGGGAATCACACCAAACGTAGTGTCGAAGTCAAACACTGTCGCCACGTATTCCCCTTCCACGATGTGCTGCTTCACTCGAATGTCCCTGATTGCCGGGAATAAACCTGCAAGGAAATCCGCAACAGCTCGTTCACCGATCAACTTGGACGACAACGGACTTTCGAAGGTGACGTCAGGAGCAAACGCAACCACTGAGATCTTTTTTTCTCAGACCTTCAAGGTAGCCTTCAACAACCTTTATCATTTCGTCTCTCACCAGTCCCCCTTTATCAAACGGTAACTTTCCGATCTCGGAATTGTTCCCGCTCCTTAACGCCCAGGACTGATAATTATCGTGCGGGCTGGCCTGCCGTTCGATGGCTCCAGCCCGCACAACCTCGCCTCGAGACTCAGTGCTTGCGGCTCCCGACGAAGCGGTAGCGCATTGCTACCGAGTCAGGCTTGGAGGCCAGCGTCATGGCGCCTGTACCCGTCCCATCGTCGCCCTTCACTCGGACAACCCACGTATCGATCACCTTTCCACCCTTGACGGCAGGGTCCGAGTACGGCTTGCTGATACCAACCGCGCTGTCTGCGGCGATTGTGTACGCGTATTCGATCGTTTGGCTGGAGCCCTCGGAAGTGCCCTTGCAGGATCCGGCCCCGCAAACCGTCGTCCACCTGCCCACCACCGAATCCGATTCCATGGGCATGGTCGTGCCTGTCCACGTGCCGACCATATCGGCCTCGGTCATCGCGGGAGCCATTGCCGGAGCCATTGCCGCGTCACCCATTGCGGTGTCTGCCAGCGGTGGCTCGGCTTTCGCACAAGCCACTGCAGCGGCAAAAACCGGAAGCAACATCCACGTTCGACGCATGAGGTCCTCTCGCTTGGCGGTTGAAAATTGTGTGTGGGGATTTCACGACTTTGAGAATGGGGTCCGCCGCGCCAAAAATAAGCCGTGCCTGCCACTGCTGCCAGTGTCACGTACCATCGAGCGGAGCGCGCACACCGATCGCGGTGCCGCCAGCGAGGAAGAGGAAAATGTCCGAGGCTTCCAGGATGACCTGCCGCAGCAACGCCGTTCTGCGCTGGGAATGGCGCCCGGGCAGCACGATGTTCGTGTGTGGCAGCAGGACAAGAGCGCGAAAATCGAGATACCGCCATCCTCTCTTGGTGCGGTAAGTTTGAGAGGAGCTGCGCCCGTAGCTCAATTGGATAGAGCATCTGACTTCGGATCAGAAGGTTGGGGGTTCGAGCCCCTCCGGGCGCGTTAGGTAAGTCCTTTTCCCCGTGCTGCTTATGTGGTGCGGGGCTTTTTCTTCGCTCGGAGCGGGGGCTGTTTGTAGGACTGTTTCCCCCGAAATCAACCACTTTTCGCCCGCTCCATGACCTTGCGTGGTTCGTTCATCACTCGGAGTAGCGTGTCGTCGTCAACCTGCTGATAGCAACGAATCAGCGTCGTCACATCTGACCATCCGCCCGCCGCCGCAACATCAGCGGTTGGCAGGTGCTTTCTGGAGGTCGCCCACCCTCTCCGGTATGCGTGCCATAGCGAACCGTCGAGCTTGGGGAGTTCTGCTTTCTGCTCGGCTGCGCGGAGCCAGGCCGAGAACACATCGGTACGAACCGGCATTGTCGCGTCTGTATCGCTCGGGAATACGAGCGAACCGAACGCACTACCAAGCCTCACGCGGGATGACTTGATCTCGTCGCGCGCACTCGTTCGCGACTCACCTGCTGGAAGACGGGTACGACATTCGGACGCTGCAGGAACTGCTGGGGCACACGGACGTCGGTGCGACGATGATGTACACCCAAGTTCCTGAAGCGCGGGGGGTTGGGCGTCCGGAGTCCGGCGGATCGGTTGGGCGGTGAATAGCAGATATTGCGACGAATCTTGCCGCGTTGGCAGAGTCAGAGGTAAAATCCTGTGCAGGTGAATAGAGAGTTAGGCCGGCAACGCATAGTGAATGCAGTCCAGATTGGAGGTTGACAATGAGGCGTCTGGCGGTTCTCGCACTGATCGTCTTCTTCACGGGTGGCGCGGCAACCTTTCCGGCCCAGAGTGACGGTGCTGCTGTACCCACGGCGGGTACAGATGCAAGCCGCTGTGCCGCGCTCGTGAACGTGATGCTGCCGGACCTGCCCGATACGCCGACGCGGATTGTGTCCGCCCGTCTCGTGGACGTGCCGGCGGCAGGCCTCGACGGGGGGCGAGGAGGCGCGCCGATTGCCACGCGCATCAAGCAGTACTGCCAAGTGAACGGCTACGTCGCGCCGCAGAACAAGTTCGAGTTGCGGCTCCCGATCCCGGCCGACTGGAATCAACGGTTCTTCTTTACTCCCTGCGCCGGATTCTGCGGCGGCGTCAACGGCGAGGCCTGCAATCCGAGTCTGGCGCGCGGGTACGCCGCGGTGACGCACAACGGCGGGCACGACGGGCGCCAGGGGTTCGACGGCGTGTGGGCAGCCGGCTCCCCCCGTCTTCAGGAGGATTTCGGCTGGCGCGGCGTGCACATCGTAACGATCGCGACCAAGGCCATCACGACGCAGTATTACGGGCGGCCGATCGTGCGGTCTTACATCTCCTCATGCTCCAAGGGCGGGCAGAGCGTTCTGAGACAGGCGCAGCAGTTTCCCGAGGATTACGACGGATATCTTCCAATCGCGCCCGTCTACGACTTCGTGGGGCGAGTGATGGCGGGCGCCTGGTTCGCGCAGGCGGTGAACGACGGCCGCGGCGGATCGGTGCTCGATCAGGCGGCGGCGGCAGCGGTGCACAAGTCGGTGCTCGCCCGCTGCGGGTCGCAGGCGGGCGTCGACGAGGGATTGGTCACCGATCCGATGACGTGCGACTGGAGGCCTGAGATGATGGCCTGCACGTCGGCCAATGCCGCTGGGTCCGATTGCCTGACGCCACAACAGGTCGCCGCCGTCACGCGCCTGATGAGCCCGGTCGTCAACTCGAAGGGCCAGGTCGTCTACGCGTATCCGTACATCGCCGGCACCGAAACCGAGTGGGGCGGATGGAACTATTCGCCGGCCGGTCCGGTCCTCAACAACCTCTTGAACGATCAGTTCATGAAGTTCATGGCGGACGCCACACCCCGCAAGAACGTCAACCCGCTCGGGTCAGACTTCGATCGCGTTCCCGCCACGCTCGCGCGCGCGCGGTCGATCTACGACGCGACGTCGACGGACTTGCGCGCGGTGAAAGCGCGCGGCGGCAAGATCCTGATGTGGCACGGCCTCGCCGACGGTAGCATCATGGCGAGCTCGTCAGTCGGCTACTACGAAAGCGTGGTGAAGACGATGGGCGGCCGGCAATCGACGGATGACTTCTTCCGCCTGTTCCTGATCCCGGGCGTGCATCACTGCGGGGGCGGGCCAGGGCTCACCGACTTCGACGCGCTCACGCTGCTCGAAAACTGGGTCGAGAAAGGGCAGGCCCCGGACGTCCTGATCGCCCGCCGGCTGGCGAACGGCGCAGTGGAGCGCTCGCGCCCAGTCTATCCGTATCCGATTCGAGCCCGGTATTCGTCGGGCAATCCTAAGGACGCGTCGAGTTTTGTGCCGTTCGACCCGGCCCGGCCGTAGCGCGACCCAATCGTTGCTGCTAGGAAACTTTGTCCTAGGCAAATCCTTCTTCGTCGTACCGAATAGCTCCCCCCACGATCCCGGCAATAGGCTACAACACCCTAGCTTCGGCACTTGTTCGGTATACGCCTTGAGGCTTGCCGACTGGTTGACTTAGTTCACGACTTAGTTCATGTTAAGGAATGTCCTCTGTCAACGTTCACCAGGCAAAAACCCACCTCTCCCAACTGCTGCGCCGCGTTGCGGCCGGCGAGGAGATCATAATCTCCAATGCCGGCCAGCCAGTCGCGCGCTTAGTGCCCATTGGCGGCGCGAAGAAGCGACGGCTGGGTACCGACCAGGGCGCGTTCAACGTTCCGGACGATTTCGATGATCCCCTCGCGCCCGAGGTGTTGGACGCCTTCGAACGGTGAGGCTCCTGCTCGACACCCACGTCTGGCTGTGGATGATCGCCGAGCCGGAACGGTTTGACGTAGACACGGCGGCGGTGCTGGAAAATTCCGCGAATGAGCTCCTGCTCTCAGCGGCCAGCTCGTGGGAGATTGCGATCAAGCACTCACTTGGCAAACTGACACTTCCAGCGCCGGCAGCGAAGTACGTTCCGCAGCAGATCGCAAAAACCGGCGTGACACCGCTCCTTATCGAACACAGCCATGCGCTCCGCGTCGCCGAGCTGCCCTCGCACCATCGGGATCCCTTCGACCGGCTGCTCGTTGCGCAGGCCGAACTCGAAGGAGTCACGCTGATGACCGCCGACCGACAGTTCGAGCCCTACGGCATTCCTATCGAGTGGGTGTAGGATCCTCCCCCGACTCTTTTTGCTTTCCCCAAGTCTCTAACCAATCATAGATTGGATCTGAACGAGCGGACGTAGCCCGACTCGCTGTAGCCTCTGACTGACCTGAAGAGTCTGGGGTATCATCCTCACTGAACGCTTGTTGCACCCGAACAGCGGAAGAGCGCCGACGCATGGCCATGCACACCGACGTCACAAATCCTCACTACTACCATAAAGTCGTAGACTGCCAATATGCCTGTCCGGCACACACGAATGTGCCCGAATACCTGCGGCTTATCGCGCAAGGCCGGTACACCGAGTCGTACCTCCTCAATCGCGAGTCCAACGTGTTTCCCGGTATCCTGGGGCGAACCTGCGACCGGCCGTGCGAGCCGGCCTGCCGGCGCATGCGCGTCGATGGGAAACCGGTCGCGATCTGCCGCCTCAAGCGCGTTGCCGCGGATTTGCGCGATGACGTCACGGAATATCTGCCTAAAGCCCCGCTCATCCGGAACGGGAAGCGCGTTGCCCTCATCGGTGCCGGCCCGGCTTCGCTGACGGTCGCCAACGATCTCCTCCCCATCGGGTACGAGGTCGTGATCTACGAAAAGACCGCGCGCGCCGGTGGCCTGATGCGCTTCAACATTCCCGCGTTTCGGTTGCCCGAGAGCGTGTTGAACGAGGAAACGCAGTGCATCATCGACATGGGCGCCGAGGTTCGGTACGACACGACGGTCGAGAGCATGAAGGCGCTGCTCGATGAAGATTACGATGCCGTATTCGTCGGAAGCGGTGCGCCGAAGGGGAAGGAGCTGGACATCCCCGGTCGCTGGGATCCTGGCGCGCGCGAAAAAATTCACATCGGCATCGAGTGGCTTGGATCGGTGCACTTCGGCCACATCGACAAGATCGGCGAAAAAGTGCTGATCATCGGCGTCGGCAACACGGCCATGGACTGCTGTCGCACGTCACGCCGGCTCGGCGGCGTTGACACGAAGGTCATCGCGCGCCGCTCACGCCCGTATTTCAAGGCGTCGCCGTGGGAGCTGGAAGACGCGGAAGAAGAAGGCATCGACATCGTCGAGAATCACGCGCCGAAGCGGTTCGTAGTGGAGAACGGAAAGCTCGTCGGCATGGAATTCGAGCGCCTCGAGTGGACGGGGGGGGAGACAAACGGCCGGCAGACCAGCAAGGTCGTCGATACGGTCATCCTCCCTTGCGACGAAGTGATTCTCGCCATCGGACAGGACAACGCGTTTCCCTGGATCGAGCGCGACATCGGCATTGCGTTCGACCAGTGGAACATGCCGGTGGTCGACAAGACGACAATGGAGTCTTCTCTTCCCGGCGCCTTCTTTGGCGGCGATTCGGCCTGGGGGCCATCGAACATCATCTGGGCAGTAGAGCATGGACATCAGGCGGCCATCTCCATTCACCATCATTGTCAGGGTGTGCCGGTAACGGAGCGTCCGCCTCAGGGAATGCATCTCGCCAGCACGAAGATGGGAATGCATTCGTGGGCGTACAGCAACGATTTCAATCTTTCGCCGCGCGCGAAGATGAATCACGCCGAGCTCGTAGAGCGATTCTCGAAGATCAGCGTGGAGGTGGAGCTCGGATTCACGCCGGAGCAGACGGCCACCGAAGTCGAGCGGTGTCTCAACTGTGATGTGGAAACGCACTTCAGCGCTTCGCTCTGCATCGAATGCGACGCGTGCGTCGATGTGTGTCCGGTCAACTGTCTGACCATCGCGCCGCCTCCGGAGTCGGAAGCGGAGCTTCGCACACGACTGTCGGCACCCGCGGAGAATCTCACACAGGACCTGTACGTCTCAGAGGCGTTGCCGCAAACAAAGCGAGTGATGGTGAAGGACGAAGACATCTGCCTGCACTGCGGATTGTGCGCCGAGCGATGTCCAACGGCGGCCTGGGACATGGCGAAGTTCGCCCTCGTGCTGCCGTATGCTTTTAGTGAGTCAGGTACAGTCGTCCCGGTGACCGTATGAGCGGTATCAACGACTTTGCGTTCAAGATGGCCACTGTGAATGGCACGGGCTCGGCCAGCGCCAACAGCCTGCTCATGCAGGCGATTTTCCGCATGGGCATTCCGGTGACGGGCAAGAACATCTTTCCGTCGAACATCCAGGGACTGCCCACCTTCTACGAGATTCGTGTCAGCAAGGACGGCTATATCGCGCGCCCGGCTGAAGTTGACCTCGTTGTCGCGCTCAACCCGAGCACTTATGCGAAGGATGTAGCGACGGTGCGCCCGGGCGGCTACCTGTTGTACGACTCGTCGTGGCCGCTCGAGCCCGAGCTGGTGCGCGAGGGCATCACGATTCTCGGCATCCCCTTCGGCCGCATGTGCGTGGAGAACTTCAAGGGAGATCGCGACCGCACGCTGCTCCGCAACATCGTGTACGCGGGCGCGCTCGCGGCGCTGCTGGAAATCGACATGGAAATCGTCGGCCAGATGCTGATCGAAAAGTTCTCGAAGAAGAAGAAGCTGCTCGACGCGAACAACATCGCCATCAGGCTCGGCTACGATTACGCGAAGGCAAACTACGACTGTCCGCTACCGTTTCATCTCGAAAAGATGAACGCCAACGGCGATTCGATAATCATCGATGGCAACACCGCGGCCGGACTCGGCGCGGTATATGCCGGCGCGACGGTGGGCGCGTGGTATCCCATCACGCCATCGACTTCCTTGATGGAGGCGTTCAAGAATTTCTGCGAGAAGTTTCGCACGGATCCCGAGACAGGTCTGGCCCGCTACTGCATCATCCAGGCGGAAGACGAGCTGTCCGCGGCAGGCATCGCCATCGGCGCCGGGTGGGCCGGTGCACGCGCGTTCACGAACACAGCCGGCCCCGGGATATCTCTCATGCAGGAGTTCATCGGGCTCGCGTACTACACCGAGATACCCGCTGTCTTCTACGATATTCAGCGCACGGGCCCGTCCACCGGAATGCCGACGCGCACCCAGCAGGGCGATCTGATGTCGCTTGCGTACGCGTCACATGGTGACACCAAGCACATCGTGCTCTTTCCCTGCAATCCGGAAGAGTGCTTCTATATGAGTGTCACCGCGTTCGATCTTGCCGAGCGTTTTCAGACGCCGGTGTTCGTGGCGAGCGACCTCGACATCGGCATGAACGACTGGATGTGCAAGCGGCTCACGTGGGACGATAGCTATCGCCCGGATCGCGGCAAGGTTCTTGGTGCGGACGAGCTTGCCAACGTGAAGAAGTTCTCGCGGTACCTGTGCGAGGATGAGGACGGGATCGCTGCGCGCACACTTCCCGGCGTGCACCCCAACGGTGCGTACTTCGTGCGCGGCTCGGGTCACGACAAGCACGGCGCATACACGGAAGACTCGGACGCGTATCAGGAAGTGCTCGACCGCCTGGCGATCAAGTTTGCCGCGGCAGCCAAAGCGGTCCCGGAGCCAGAGGTCCGCCTTCAGCAGGACGCGAGCGTTGGCATTGTCTCACTCGGGGGTTGCCACGCCGCGGTGCTCGAAGCGATCGACCGTCTGCGGGGTCAGGGAATTGTTGCGGACTACATGCGCGTCAGGGCGTTTCCGTTCAACGAATCGGTCAAGGCTTTTCTCGATTCTCACCCCACAGTGTTCGTAGTAGAGCAGAACCGCGACGCGCAGCTCCGTTCGTTGCTGGCCATCGAGACCGGCGCCGCGCGCGATGCGATGGTGCCCGTGCTCGATTACGGCGGCATGCCGCTCACGGCGAATGTTGTCGTCACGGCCGTGACGAACCACATGGCACAGGTGGCCGCGTGACCTCGATTACGAAACCGCCGGTTCGCCATCCGGGGCTGCGCAAGAACACGCTCGGCTTCACGGTGCGCGACTACGAGGGTGCGATGTCGACGCTGTGCGCTGGATGTGGGCACGACTCCGTGACGGCCGCGCTCGTGCAGGCGTGCTGGGAGCTGGCCCTTCCACCGCATCGCGCCGCGAAGATGAGCGGCATCGGCTGCTCGTCCAAGACCACCGCGTATTTCATGAGACAGTCGCACGGCTTCAACAGCGTGCACGGGCGCATGCCGTCGGTCACATCCGGCGCGAACGCCGCAAATCGGGACCTCATCTACATCGGCATTTCTGGTGACGGTGATTCGCTGTCCATCGGGCTGGGACAATTGTCACACGCCATTCGACGCAACGTGCGCATGCTGTACCTCATCGACAACAATGGCGTCTACGGACTCACCAAGGGCCAGTTCTCGGCATCAGCCGACATTGGCTCTACCTCGAAGAAGGGCGAAGCCAACCTGCAGCCGCCCATCGACCCGGTGCTGCTCGCGCTGACACTTGGTGCCACGTTCGTGGCGCGCAGCTTTTCGGGCGACAAGTCGCAGCTGGTGCCGATTCTCAAGGCGGGGCTCACGCACAACGGGCTGGCGCTCGTCGACATCATCTCGCCCTGCGTGACCTTCAACGACCACGAAGGATCCACGAAGAGCTATAAGTTCACGCGCGAGCACGAAGTCGAGGTGGTGGAAGCTGATTTCGTTCCGCTTCGGCGCGAGGTCGTGGCGCCGGAAACCGACGAGGCGGTGTCTGTGGTGACGATGCACGACGGCAGCACTGTGCGGTTTCGGAAACTCCCCCAGGGCTACGATCCGACCGATCGCGAGGCAGCGTACACGCACGTGCGCGCGTGCCAGCAGCGCGGCGAAGTGGCGACGGGCCTGCTCTTCCTCGACGAGAACGGCCAGGACATGCACGCGGTGTCGAAGACCGTGGAAACGCCGCTAGTCGACGTGCCCTTCGAGCAGCTCTGCCCGGGGAACGATGCGCTGCAGAAGCTGATGGAGAAATTCCGTTAGGCCTTTCGAGCGAGTCGGTCCAACTGTGAAGGCTGGATTTCGGCGGGGCGAGCCGCGCGCTGTGGTCAGCCTCCACGAAGCCGTTGCGATCATCGTCGGCATCGTCATCGGTGCGGGCATCTTCAAGTCACCGTCATTGGTGGCCGGCATGACCGGAACCGCAGGGTGGATGTTTGCGGCGTGGGCACTTGGAGGCCTGGTGTCCCTTATCGGTGCGCTGTGTTACGCCGAGCTTGCGACCACATATCCGAATGTCGGCGGTGACTATCACTTCCTCCACCGTGCTTATGGCCGGGCGGTGTCATTCACCTTCGCCTGGGCGCGGTTCTCCGTCATCACCACCGGCTCGATCGCACTGCTTGCGTTCGTTTTCGGCGATTACGTGTCGGAAATTCTGCCGCTGGGTGCGCGCGGTCCGGCACTGTACGCGGCCGCGGCCATAACGATCCTTACATGGGTCAATCTTCGCGGCATCAAGCCGAGCACCGGCGCTCAGACCGTGTTCACGGTCTTCGAGGTAGGCGGGCTTATGCTGATCGTCATCAGCGGCCTTTTCCTTCTCGGGAGCCCCACCGGTGTAGCGGAGGCACCCGCCGAGAACACTTCGTCTGCGCCTTCGCTCCGCGGGTTCGGGATGGCGATGGTATTCGTGCTCCTCACCTACGGCGGCTGGAACGAGGCCGTTTACATCAATGCGGAGCTGAAGGACAGGCGCCGTAACATGGTGCGGGCGCTTGTGATTTCGATCGTCGCGATCACCGCGCTTTATCTACTGGTGACCTGGGCGTACTGGCGAGGACTCGGCATCGAAGGCATGGCCAGGTCCGAAGCGATCGCGGCCGATCTGCTGCGCGTCGCGTTCGGTAACACGAGTGGGACGCTTATCGCGGTCATGGTGGCGATCGCCGCACTTACCTCGATCAACGCGACCATGATCGTCGGCGCACGCACCAATTTCGCGGTCGGGCGTGACTGGCAAGTGCTGAGCAGAGTCGGCGAGTGGGACGAGTCGCGTGGGACGCCGGTAGCCGCGGTGCTTCTGCAGGGTGCTGCGGCGTTGGTGTTGGTAGCAATCGGCGCGGTCACCGGCGGGGGGTTTAAAGCGATGGTCGAATTCACCGCCCCGGTGTTCTGGTTGTTCTTCCTGCTGGCGGGAGTATCGCTGTTCGTGCTGCGCAGGCGCGAGCCGAATGTCGAGCGACCCTTCAGGGTTCCGCTTTATCCTCTGTTGCCGATGATCTTTGTCACTGTTTGCGCCTACATGCTTTGGTCCAGCCTCTCATACGTCTACAGCCAGGAGTTGGGGGGGCTCAACGCCGCGTGGATCGGAGTCGGCGTCCTCGTAGTTGGCGGCGGGCTGTTATTACTCGTGCGCGGCTCGACGCCCTCTTCGCCCGACGTCGAGCCGGCTCCATCGGCAGCCGCCGAGGCGTAGCCTACGAGCCCACGCGCGTGGCGGTGAACGGTCTCGTGCTCGAGCCACGCGTAACGCTGCCTGTCACCGTCTTCCCCTTCACTCTGCCGGTGTACTTGGCGTTGCCGGCGGCGAAGGAGATCTGGTCACCGCGAAGGCTGCCTTCGACCTTATTCGAGCCCAGCGTGCCGGAGACGCGTTGGAACGTTTGCGTCAACTGCAGCTCACCATCGGGCAGCCTCCACTTGCCTCCGACTTTCGCCGGCACGATCCAGAGATGAGCGGTGCAGTAGCCCGTGCAGCCGTCTTTCTCGGCGACGACTTGGGTTTCATCCGGCTCCCAGTCTCCCATTTTGAATGTGTTCGAGACTACACGCGTGCCGGGCTTCATTGCGAGAAAGGTCGGCCGCAGCTTCACGTTCAGGTCAGCCAGGAGGAACAGGGTGAGGACTGTGGCGTTCGAGAAATCCGTCTTGAAAATGTCGCCCTCGACAAACCTCGCCTTCTCGCCGATGCCTTCCTGCTGGGCAAGGCGCTTCGACAGCGCCACCATGTCCGGGTTGTATTCCACGCCGGTCGATCTTGCGCCGCGCTTGGCCGCTGTGATCACCATCCGGCCGTCGCCCGACCCAAGATCGAAATGAATGTCGTTCCGGGTGAGCTTGGCCATCTCGAGCATTCTGTCCACGAGTGACTGGGGCGTCGGCACCCACACGACATCTTTGCCTGCCTGTCCAACACTCGGCTTGAAACCATCGGTTTTGGTTGCCTCGGCTGGCTGAGTCGGCGCCTGTGTCCCAGCGCCCGCAGATGGAGCCGGGCTGGTTGCCTCGGCTGGCTGAGTCGTCGGCGGCTGAGCCGCAGCTGTAACCTCCGGTATCGCAAGCGGCTTGGATTCCGCAACCGGGTTTGCCGGGTCGGCAGTCCGCGCGCACGCACCGGCACCGAAAAGTGAGACAATGACGGCAACCGTAGCGGGGCGAAGATGACCGCGATGCATGCTACTACCTCGATGCTCAAGGATTGAGTGATTACCAGAAACGTTGGGAGGAGGAAGAAGTGGGCCAAGCCAGTCTCCCAACGTAGCTCGGGCCGAATCCGCTGGTAACGCCGCTCAGAAATCGGAAGATTGCTGCGGCCGGCCATGAGTCCCTCAGGCTTGGCCGCTTCTCGTTGGCGGCGACGGAATAGCGCCGGAAGAGTTCCTCCTGCACATTGCGGCTCGCACCCTTCGGAGCGTCAACGCGTGACGGAAGTCCTTGACCGCCTGATATCCCTTCTCTCCGACCGCTACCGCATCGAGCGCGAGCTTGGTCAGGGCGGCATGGCGACGGTGTATCTCGCCGAAGACATCAGGCACGGCCGGAACGTCGCGGTAAAGGTGGTTCATCCTGATCTCGCCGCCGTTCTCGGAAGCGACCGTTTTCTCGCGGAGATCCGCACGACGGCGAATCTCCAACATCCGCACATCCTTCCGCTTTACGATTCGGGACAGATAGAGGGACAGCTCTTCTACGTCATGCCGTACGTGAAAGGCGAAAGTCTTCGCGACCGGCTCGATCGTGAGAGACAACTTCCCATCGAGGATGCGATGCGCATCACCCGTCAGGTCGCGAGCGCTCTCGAATACGCTCACCGCCAGGGAGTCGTGCACCGCGACGTGAAGCCGGAAAACGTTCTCCTCCAGGAAGGACAGGCACTCGTCGCCGATTTCGGGATCGCGCTCGCGGTGAGTCAAGCCGGAACCAGCCGGCTCACGCAGACGGGCCTGTCGCTCGGAACACCCTCATACATGAGTCCCGAGCAAGCTACCGGCGAGAGATCGATCGACGCGCGCTCCGACATCTACTCGCTCGGCGTGATGCTCTACGAGATGCTGGCTGGACAGCCTCCCTTCACCGGCGCAAACGCGCAGGCGGTGGTGGCGAAGGTGCTCACCGAGAAGCCGCCCGCTGTAACCGCCAGCCGCGGCAGCGTTCCGCGGCACATCACGCTCGCGATCGACAAGGCGCTGGCGAAGCTGCCCGCCGACCGGTTCACGACTGCCGCCGAGTTTGCGGCGGCGATAGAGAATCCACGATTCACGACAGAAGCGGGTGAGGTCGAAACGGCCACGGCTGGATCTGTCAGGAACTGGAGACGCGTCAGTGTCGCGCTGG
This sequence comes from Gemmatimonadaceae bacterium, assembly GCA_035633115.1. NCBI lineage: Bacteria > Pseudomonadati > Gemmatimonadota > Gemmatimonadia > Gemmatimonadales > Gemmatimonadaceae > Gemmatimonadaceae bacterium. Next base: position 152,936 of record DASQFN010000112.1, read on the forward strand.
CCGGCGTCTCGGCGTTGCTTCTGCTCGCCGCCGCATGGGGTGTGTCTGGAAGGCGCTCGGCCACCGCTCTCAAGATTTACGATGTCGGACTCGAGGACGCCGGACCGATAGCGTTCAACGGGACGAGCCTCACTATATCGCCGAACGGCGACTTTGTCATCTACAGCGGCGGCGAGGAGTCGGCGCGTCCCCGCTTGTGGTATCGCAGCCTGGTGGACGCTACCACCCGTCCGATCGAAGGAACCGAGGGTGGATTGGAGCCGCGCATCTCGCCCGACGGCAAGGTCGTCGCGTTCCTGGACTATCCGCGTATCAGGGTCATGCCTGTCGCCGGCGGTACGACACGTGTCGTCGCAGAAGTTCGAGATCCCGTCAGCATCGAGTGGGGCTCGCCTACGCGTCTCTACATCGATGACGACGACGGAAATACGCTCCGCTGGATCGATGCCGAGGTCGGTCAGACGTCGTCCGCACGCATCCCATACTGTGTGGACGCGCGCTGGCTGCCGACGACGGAGGAGGTGCTTTGCGGCGGAGGCGGCCGCAAGTACGCGATGATCGCAAATCCGAAGACTGACCGGTACCGGGTAGTCAACACCGCAACTGCTGACCGCGAGGCCGGGTTCGACATCGTCGCCGGCTCTGACTTCCGAGTGGTAGACGACAAGTACGTCGTCTTCATGTCGGTGGAAGGTGACATCGCGGCAGCGAAGTTCGACGCGCGAGCTGCGCGAATCGGGCGTCCAGTGCGCCTCGTTCAAGGCGTGAGGCGTGAGGCCTACCGCGGTACCGGTCAGTTCGACATCGCCGACAACGGGACGCTCGTTTACGCACTCGGCGCCAACGCGGAGATCGGCCCGATTGTGCGCGCGAGTGCCGGTTCGCCGCCGGAGCCGCTGCCGGTACCGCCGGCCGCGTTTCTGCGCTACCGCCTGAGCCCCGACGAGAGGCGGCTGGCCGCAGTCGTCCAGGCCTCCGGAAACCAGGAGCTCCGCATTTACAATCTTCGCGACGGCCGCAGTCATGTGTGGCTCTCGCACCAGAGTATAGGCGAACCGGTGTGGAGCCCGCGCGGCGACCGTATCGCCACCGCACTCCTCACAGATCGCGGCGAGCGAACGATGGCAGAGACGCGCGTGATAATCGGATCACCAGACGCGACGAGTGCGCCCGATACCATCTTCAGCGGCGACGGTGGCTTCGAGCCCACGAGCTGGCCGAACGATTCGCTGATCATCGCGCAGGACTGGAGCGGCTCGATAGCACTGGGAGTGAATCCGGGAACGCGTCCTGTTCGCATCGACTCACTGGTCAGGGACGCTGTTTTTCCGTCGCTTTCGCCTGGTGGGCGGCTGCTTGCCTACTCCTCGAAAAGATCGGCGGAAGTGGTGCTGACTCCGTACCCGTCGCGGGACCGCCGCGTCGTGGTGAGTCGCGACGGAGGCGAGGCTCAATGGCTCTCACCCGGCCGCCTCAATTTCCGCTCCGGGTTGAGCTGGATGGAGGTAGATGTGAATCCGGTCACCGGGGAGCTCGCCGGTCCCGCGCGGCGGTGGCTCACTGACGCGCGATTCAGCGATACGCCCGGGTGGTCGCAGCATCCCACGCGCGACGGAGGATTGATTTACGTACAGGGGCCAGCCAGGACAGGCGCGTCTTATCTTCGCGTCGTGCCGAACTGGGTGGCTGCAATGAAGCGGGCAGTGGACGACGCCGCTGAGGGTGGAAGCGGGTCGAAATGACGCTCCGCAACACGGTATGATCCCTGATGAGCGCGGTACGGCGGCGCCCGCAACTGACGCTCGTCATTCCTTCGAGCCGCTCAGCGCATACCGTGAGTATCCGGCCGCCGAAATGCTCGCTCGCAGCCGCGCCTTCGCTGCCGACATGCAGCGGCGGCGCACGACGAGGCACTTCAGCAACCGGCCTGTCGAACACGCGGTGATCGAGGCGTGCATAGAAACAGCGGGCACGGCACCGAGCGGCGCCCATCAACAGCCGTGGCATTTCGTAGCCGTTAGCGATCCCGCGATGAAGCGCCAAATCCGCGAGGCGGCGGAGCGCGCTGAAGAGGAGTTCTACGCGTCCGCGCCCGCTGAATGGCTGGCCGCGCTCGAGCCCCTCGGCACCGACGCGATCAAGCCATACCTGGAGACCGCACCATACCTGATTGCGGTTTTTGCTGTGCGCTACAAACTGAACAGCAGCGGTGAACGGCAGGCGCACTACTACGTTCAGGAGTCAGTCGGGATCGCGACGGGTTTCCTACTCGCGGCATTGCACAATGCGGGACTCGTCGCGCTGACCCACACACCCAATCCGATGAATTTCCTCACGACCCTGCTGGGGCGCCCACGGAACGAGCGGCCGGTGATGCTGTTAGTCACGGGATATCCGGCGCCTGACGCGATGGTACCGCGTCTCGCACGCAAACCGCTGGCAGAGATCGCCACGTTTCGCTAGCGGACGTGACGCGCCTGAGGCCCTGCTACTCTGCCGCTCCCTTCAAATAGCGATCAAGGAACTGGATGACCGCAGAGTATCCCCGAATCGGATTCTCCTTCTTCACGAAGCCGTGCCCTTCATCGGGGAAAATCACGTACTCCACCGGAACGCCGTTCTTTCGCGCAGCCGCGACTATCTCCTCGGATTCAACCTTCAGAACGCGCGGATCGTTCGCCCCCTGAAGCACCATCAGCGGCACCTTGATCTTCTCGGCGTTGAACAGGGGTGACACCCTGTGGAGGCGGACATAGAGGTCGAAGTAACGCTCGTCACGCTCGTTGGTTGAAACGAAGAATGACTTGTCGTCGCCGGCCCATCCTTCAAAGCTCGCCTTGACCTTTGCCCGCGCGAAGATCGACTGAGTCGTTGATTGGGTGAGTGGGACAGGTGCTCCACCCGCCGCCGGTATCGCGTACACGTTCCAGATCCCGGTCGCATTGGACGAGACCAGTATGTGTTTCCGATCCGAGGACCACGACGCGCCGTTGTAGGATGTATTCGCGTAGAAGTCCTGCATCGTGTACTGCTGCGGGGTCCGACCAGGCGAGGCGGAATTGCTCGCAGTAGTAGTGGGCGGAGTGCTCGGGGCGCAGGCGACGAGGACGGCGGCGGCGGCGGCGGCGAGCAGGCATCCTTGCGGGATCCAACGAGGCGTGGGAGTTTCCGGAGTAGTGTACCGCAATCATACCCCTCGGCGGACACTGAAGGCTAGAAGGCGACGCTGACAGATGAAGCGCTGGTGGCGCAGAATGTGCCCCCTTTGGGCCTGACACTAGAGGCAGTTTTTGGAGGCACTCTGATGAAAAACACACTCAGAATACTGTCGGTCCTGGCCGGCGCGGGCTTGGGCGCCACGGCGTGCGGCGAATCCGGGGGCTTACCGCTCCTGACCGGGACTGCGCAGCTCACCGTGCAATTGACGGACAAGCCTTTCCCGTTCAGCGAAGTAAAGCGCGTCGACATCTTTGTCGAGAGGGTAGATGCCAAGCCAGCCGAGACGCCCGCTTCGGAGGCTGAGGATCCGTCCGCGACGTCAGGGTGGACGACACTCGTGACACCCAACACGTTGATCAATCTGCTCGATCTCACCAACGGCAAAACGGCCAATCTCGGCGTCGCGACATTGCCGGCGGGGACGTACCGCAGCTTCCGGATGGTAATCGACACCGACAAGTCGAGCATCACGCTCAACAATGACACGAAGCCCGACGTGAAATGGCCCGCAGCAGGCATCAATGGAATCAAGATCATACTCGATGAACCGGTCGTAGTGGCCAGCCCGTCGAACCTGCTGATTGATTTCGACGTCGGCCGCAGCTTCGTGTTGCGCGGTAATTCGATATCCCAGAACGGTCTGATCTTCAAGCGAGTGCTCCGTGGGACGTCGCAGCAGAGCACGGGCAGCGTGGCGGGAAGCGTCCGCGCAGAGACCGCGGCCGGTGCGGGAGTGGCGGGTGCAACGGTTGAGGTGTTGAAGAACGGGACGGCCCTCACAGACACCAACGACAACAATGTTGTGCGCACCGGCATGACTGACGGCAGCGGCAACTTCACGCTCGCCTTTCTGCCGCCGGGCACTTATGTCGTCCGGGCGACTCCGCCCGACGCCTCGGGCTACAAGCCTGCTCTATTGACGGATGGACTGACAGTCACTGCCGGCACCGCGGTCACGGGTAAGACTATCGTAGTCACAAAATAGGTTGCGGTGTGCGCCGCCCCTCCTGCACGGCGCACATCCCACGCGCCCTTCTTCAGGAACTCTCTGCGGTTAGTCATGGGTCGATGTTTGTTGGATTACAACGTGGTCGCGGACTTGAAAATTGAATCGGCGACGCTGGGAGGGTGAGTATGAATCGTGTAAGGATGTTGTTTGCCAAAATCCGTTTCCCGCCTGCCAACGGGTCTGTTGAAATGGCGCGCCGCACAACCCCCGAAATCGTTTCCCCGCGTTAGCGAAGGGAAAGTTCAGGAGCGGTGCGGCGCCGGGAATATAAATATCAAACTGCGGGCCAGGGAGTTTTCAACACAATCGCGCCCGCGAGTTGATTCGTGATTACCAGTTCCCTTCTTTGCGCAGGTCCAATCGCAGCGGATGCTTGCTCTGACCTTCCGCGACGATGTATGGAACCATCAGCTGAGTGCCAGCGATGGTGCCGACAACCGGCTTCGGCTTCATGCCCTTGTGCTGCTTCGTCTTGTCGGCGAGGAACGTGATCTGTGTTCCCTTCACCCAATACTTGCCCTTGTAGGATTCGTTCAGCATCGGCCCGGGTCTCACAGCGGCGCGCGGCTTCACATGCTGACGGTAGTACTTGAACGATGCAATGAATCGTCCGTCGGGGCGCAGCGTGATCATCGCCTGCTCGAGCTTGAACCAGTGCTCCCACCCGTCCTGCGAAGGCACGCGCTCGATCCTCGGCAGCTTGTGGTAGTTGAGCTGCTTCGCGACGTAGAGTCCGGTTAGCGCGGCAGGCTTTGCCGGCGAAGCGGCGGGGATCGCGAGTGCGAGCAACGCAACCAGAGCGCTCTTGAGCATCATGTAGAAAAATATCGGCGTGGGCGGGACATGGACATCCTTTGTAATACACGGAATCGCCGGGTTGGTGCGTTGGCGAGAGTGACCCCGAGCGGTTAATTACCCCGTCATGCCGATTGTAATCCGCCGAGTGCTTTTGATAGTGAATCCTGCGTCGCGGCGAGGCTCCCGCGCGAGGGCGAAGGCGGAGCGCGCGTTCGCAGAGGCGGGGGTGCGATGCGACACGCGCGCGACTGAATCGCCCGGCCATGGAGCGATCCTTGCCGCCGAGCACGGCTCAGCGTACGACGCCGTGTTTACGCTTGGGGGAGACGGCACCGCAATCGAGATAGTGAGCGCGCTCGCGCACACCGGTCCACCCGTTGGGATTCTCCCGGGCGGAACCGGAAATGTCATCGCGCGAACCCTGGGCACGCCGTTGAAACTAGGGAAGGCCGTGCGGGCGCTTCTCGACGCCGACGAGGCGCGGATCGATCTTGGCCGACTATCTAACGGACAGAGATTCGCGATAGGAATGGGCGTGGGGCTCGACGCGGCCATGATTGCCGACGCACCGGCGCCGCTCAAGCGGAGGTTCGGATTCTTTGCGTATGTCGTGAGCGCGACTCGCGCAGTGCTGCGAATGAAAAAATTCCGTGTGCGCCTCACCGTGGACGGCGAGATCGTCGAGCGCCAGGCCTCGGCCGTGCTGATTGCAAACTTCGGGGCGGTCCTGAACAACCTCATCTCGTTTGGCGACGGCATCAGACGCGACGACGGATTTCTCAACGCCTGCATTTACTCACCGAACAATCTGAGGGATGCGGCGCGCATACTATGGAAGATGTCGCGCAAGAACTTTTCGCCGGATCGGTGCGTCAGCTACCATGTTGGAAAGGAATTCCGGCTGGAGACAATTCCCCCGCAACTGGGGCAGGCCGATGGCGAGCTGCTGGGGAATTCGCCGTTCGAGGTGACCGTCGAGCCCATGGCGGGACGGGTGTTGGTGCCCCGTCGCTGAGGGATTAAGTTACGAATTCCAGTGCGCTAAGCGGTGCTGGAGCTATCAAATCGGGGCGTAGCGTAGCCCGGTAGCGCGCCTGCTTCGGGAGCAGGAGGTCGCTGGTTCAAATCCAGTCGCCCCGACTTATCAAGTGCAGCCCCTGCAACGTTTTGCGTTGTGGGGGTCTTTGTTATCCGGATTCGGGGGTGAGTTTCGTGGGCTCCTGTTCTCGGAGTAGGAGGCCAACACCAATTGCGAAGCACTTCTCTCTCGGAATCTCCGCAGGACTGGAATGGCAGGGCTCGTCGACCCTACCATCGAAGCCTCCCTCCCATACTGAGTGAGCGACATCCCATAGCCGATGCCTAACGCGCATTCACCGCGATGGCGCCCAGCCATGAGGGGCCAGCCGCCCAGCGCAGGGCTCTACGCCTCCTCGGGGGCCGGCGGCGCCGGCTCAAACGGATCGAACTCCCCCGCATCGAGCCGCTTCTGGCGCCTCGCCGCTTCCAGACGAAGGTTGAGATTCTCCAGCTGCAGCTTCTCCAGCTCCAAGCGCGTCTTCGCTTCGCGCTCGCAGTCGCACGAGCAGCAGTGCGCGAGCTCCGCCTCGTACAGCAGGCCGTCGGTCGGCAGCGCGATCTCGACCTCCGGATCGTGCGGGGCGCCGACATCGATCTTGACCAGGTGCTTCTTCACGATCCCCTGGATCTCGGGCGGTGCGGCGCCCAGATCCACCCACCGGTCTCCGATCTGCAGCTCGATCGCGACAATCCGAGTCGTCAGCTTGTAGACTTCGAAGACGCGCCGGATGAAGTACGTGACGGCTCTGCAGTCGTTGTCGTTGCGAAGCGTCCTCGCCGTCGAGTGCAGGCTCTCCTGGTCCTCGAACGTGCTGACGACGATCGAGCGCTCGCTCTCCACAGCTAGTGAACTGGTCTCGGCGACGTGGCTGAATTGCTCGCTGACGCTCGCAACGTCGAAATACGCGGCCGTGTTGAAGCTCGCCGAGGCGGATGCGCTACCCCCGAAGCTACCGATGAGGGGCAGGTCGATCCCGCCGCCCCCGCCTGCCGACGCGCTGCTGGTAGTGGAAACGGACCCTCCCGCGTCGGTCTTGGTGCTCGAGTAGGCATCCTGCACGCGCTGGGTGAGCGTGTAGAACGACGTCCGCACGCTGAAACGATTGGTCACTGCGGTGGACCTTCTGTACCGATCGTACTCGTAAATGCGGACCTCTTCCTTGGGAAGCAGGGTCAAGCTGTGGACGATGGGCCCCTGCTTCCGGCCGGCGAGGCACAGCGAATGCTCGTATCGAATGCGGATGAGAAGGCGCTCCAGGCGCGCTGTGGCGATTACCTGCTTGTCGAGCGGAACGACGCCATACCGGAACTCATACATCTTGAAGCAGTGCTGCCAGGAGAGCCATGGCACCGGCTCAGGGCCAATGCATTCCTTTCCCCCGCAATCACACTCGGGGACGAGGTACGGTTCTTGTGGCGCCGACGTCGAATCAGGTTCCGGTGCCATCTGATGCCTCCTAGGTTTCGTTGACAAACGTGATGGAAAATTCTTTTTCACAGGGCCCGAAGAGACGAATGAAATAAAGCATCTGAATTTTCCCACTATATGACAGTGGTCGAGGCCCGCAATGCCGGTTTTATATCACTGAGTGCTGTTTCTGTATCGTCCCCGACCTTTAGGGGCCGCGTTCCTTGCTTCCTGAAACGCTAAGCGCGACGCTGGTCCGGTTTCCTGAGAAGGGGAGATACGTCCAGGGCTGCTGTTCAGGGATGCATGACGATTCAAGGGAGCTATCCTTTCGGGCACTGCGATGGGCGATGGGCGCACCCATGTCGCATTCGTGAAGCGGCTGACCTGGGCTGGTCATGACTTCCTGAGCGCACCGAGGAATGAAACGCTGTGGAAGTGCGCGAGGGACTTACCGGCATCTGATGTCCGAGCTTAGTCGGCGCCGCGCGACTACCGCCGCAGCCGATCTAGCCGCACGCGATTGCTGACGCCGACGAGGTCCTGACCCGACGTTGCGGTGACCGCGCTCAAAGTCACCGATGTGATCGGCAGAAGCGCACGAACGGTGTACCTTACTGTGGCCGTTCCATTCGGCTCCAGCGTGTCCAGCCGGTGTGACCAGACCAACCGCCGGTCGTTCTCCTTGCCGTTCACCAACGTGAACTCCGCACCCTCGCCCGCGAAGTCCCCCGGGTCGAAGTCGTCGTGCAAGACGACGCTACTGGCGGTGGCGCTGCCGACGTTGCGCACAACGAGAGTGACGGTCACCGGTCCGACCCTGTCGACGACGGTCGGCACCATCGACTTTTGGATCTCGAGCGCCACACGACCCGTGGTATAGGCGATGTTCACACGCGTCAAGTACGCCCGCTTCCGCGCGAGGCGGTATCCGATCCGCCCGCTCGTGGTGTCACGGACCATCGGCGTCTTCGCGCGAAGGAACGACGCGCCCGGCGGCAGCAGGAAGAGGACGTTAACCTCCTCAGGGGGAAGCGATGCGGGAAGCGACATCAGCTCTGGAAACAGCTCGAACGCGGCGGTTTGCGCGCCGGCGCGCGAGCCAGTGCGCTCGACTCGCACGGGCACGACGACGCGGTTCGTGTCGCGGGACTGGACGGAAATCCGCTCCGGAGGTGCGCCGCGGAAGCCGGCGGAGATCGCCTGGGTCGCCGCGGAGTCGTTGCGTAGCACTAGGGTGAGCCGCGTCATCGCTGCCGTGTCGGCTAAGTCGACTATCCCGGCGACCTGCTTCACGTGAACAGGGCCCTGATACAGACGCAACCCGGACATCTCGCGCATACCATGGACTGGCTGGGCGTGACCGACCGGCGCGACCGCCACGGTGAGCATCAGCGCCACGCTTAAGCCGCTTAACGGGCGCACAGCACGCATTCTGCCGGCGTTCATGGTGACGTGTCCTTGTAGTAGACGTTGAAGCTCCATGCGTTCCCGTCGTCCTTCGCGCCGGGGTAATTGTCGACGTTGTTGACGAGGAAGTCGTGATTGGCGCCGATCGCTCCACGTGGACCAGCGCCGCTTTGACGGCCGCAGTGAACTTGCGGTTTTTGCATCACTAATAGGGTGATACAAAAACCGCACACCGTGATATAAAACCGGCATTGTGGTCTGCTACGTTCTTCCTATTATCGAGGAGAAAGTGGCACTTAAACTAGATCGTGCTTCGCTGAGACTTTACCCAGCCGCCCGACAGTACCACATGGAGGTCACATGGCGCGCATCACAATTCCTCTCGATGCATCGGGCATAGAGGGTCTCGACCCAAAACGACAGATCAAGGTCCTCCTCGCTTCGGGCGGCAAGCCGCTCGCTTCCGAAACCGTCACGCTCGACAAGAAGGCGTCGGCGCAAGTCTCGTTCGACGTCAAGGAAAACGCCCGCGGTCTCCGCGTGTTTGTGGGGCCGTACGACGCAACCGACGATGAACTCCTCGGCCTGCAGACGATCGCGGTTGATGTCCCTCTCCGCCGATGGTTGGGGAGGGACGAGCTCGTCATTCCCACCATCCGCATCACCCCATACTATTGGTTCTGGTGGCTGCGATGGTGCAGGGCCTTCACGATCCACGGACGCGTGCTCTGTCCCGACGGCAACGCTGTTCCCGGGGCCGTCGTCTGTGCGTACGACGTGGACGCGTGGTGGTGGTGGTGGAGCCGGCAGCTGGTGGGCTGCGCCACGACTGACGCGAGCGGTTCGTTCACCCTGACATTCAAATGGTGCTGCGGGTGGTGGCCATGGTGGTGGTGGCGGCTCCGCCGATGGTACGTCGAACCGACGCTCGCTGGACACATTCTCGGCGCCCTGCAGCGGGAGCCGCGCTTCCCGAAGATACCGCTTTCCGATCCGCAGCCCGATCTCGCTCTATTCGAAAAACTGATCGGTGACCAACCTGTCCTTCGGTCGGCGGGGCGGTCTATCGTGGCCGCGTCGGAAAAACGCTCCGCTGTCGGAAACGTCGCCGCAGTCGCTGCGGAGCGCGTCGTGTCACGCGCTCGTCAGGCAGTCGCCTCGGTGGATCCAGCTCGCCTCGAAGGGTTGCGGGAACGGCTGCTCGCGCGGTTGCCTAACATCCCGGCGCTCCAGTCGATTCACCTCTGGCCATGGTGGCCGTGGCAGCCGTGGTGGGATTGCACCCCCGACATCGTGTTCCGTGCCACGCAGACCTGCGGAGGCCAGTCGCGCGTAATCGTAGACGAGGGGTGGTTCTCGGCCCGCTGGAACATCCCGCAAATGTTCAACGTGACGCTCACCGCGTCCGACGACGCGTGCTGCGTAGCGACGAATGGCTGCCTTGAGGGCGAATGCTTGTCGCTCGCCAAGGTCTGCAACGTCGACGAAGACGAGGTTGGGGGGAATCCGGGTGCCGATCCGGCGCCCGTAGGGTACGCATTCCCGAACGTGATCTCGAACGGAGGCGATGCGCCATTCGGCGGCGTGGTCGACATCCGTGGTACCGTGCAATGCCTCAGCGGCATCGACTACTACGAGATCGAGTTCACGACGGACTCAGGGGGCACCTGGCAGGTAGTACCACCTGAGGCGCTTGGGACGTTCGTACGCGAGTACTGGGATTTCACCCTCGCCACCGATGTCGACGTCCCATTCAGCGCGCAAGTGCCGATCGGTGGACACCACGTCTACGAAACGATCGAGCACTACGAGGCGACGCACACGCCTGCGGACTGGGGTGGCAGCAAGGTGTGGCTCGGAACGAACATCGACATGGTGTTCCCATGGGTCACCGAGCCGGCTTTCGGCGACGGCACCTATGGTCTACAGGTCGTCGGGTATGACGAGGCGGGCGGGGTGCTCTCGAATCGACGGGTCCTCCCGGTGTGCGATACGCAGACGCCGGCCGGCATCATCGTCACCATCGATAACCAGTCGACCTTCCCCGCCCCCGGGCCAGCGGACAATCCGTGCGGCCCAGGCACCACGCATACCTGTACGAACGAACCGATGACCGATATCCTAGACGCTCGCATCGTACACACAGGGGGGGGTGGCTCAGAGGTGATTGGTCCCTGTGGCGACGTCAAGATCAAACCCGGCGACACTCTCGAGGTTGACTTCGTTGCGTACGATGCGCAGGGCCACTTGGCCTCATACAGTCTGGAAGCCACGTTCGGGGAGAACTTGTCACGCGACCTCATCGGCCTGGGTGGCGTGATGACGCCGCTGTTGGGTGGTCCGGTGCCGGCAGCGACACAGGTGGGGCCCGACTATGCGACGGCACGAATGCTTCCGCAGAACGCCACGGCGCCGACGTGGACCGGCGGTGCCATCCGGCTGTCGATCTCGGCCGACGTGGCCTTCCAGGAGAGCTGCTGCTACCAGTTGGAGCTCCGGGCATATAAGCGTACCATCGTAAATTGCAGCGCGAACAACGCGCACCGCAACCTGAGCGAACGGAGCTTCCAGGTGTCCGTGTGACGAGAGCCATGCGGTGAGTGGGGCGCTGCTGGTCGCCGGGATCTTGGCGACGTGGCGCCTAACACACCTGATCGTGGCGGAGGATGGGCCGTGGAACGTGGTGGCCCGCCTCCGCCGCATCGCGGGGTCGGGATTCATCGGACAAATGATGGACTGCTTCAACTGCTCGAGCCTCTGGGTGGCGTTGCCGATCGCGGTTTGGTTGGGCGACGATTGGATCGTTCGGGTTGTCTTCTGGCCCGCGCTATCGGGCGGCGCCATTTTGCTCGAACGCGCGTTCCCGGCAGGTCCCCCAGCGGGACAAAGACCATCTAAATAGGAGAAAGGGACATGTGCTGTGGGAGTAACCGCGCGGCGGCACGTGCCGCAGCCATCGCCGCGAGCGCCGGGACCAAGGCATCCGTCGGCGCCGCTGCGGCGTCGGCGACATCTGTGATCATGTTCGAATACGTGGGGACCGGCGAGGCGGCGATCCGTGGGCCGGTCAGCGACCAGGTGTATCGGTTCGGCGGCCCGGGCGACCGGCTGCGGGTGGATCCGCGCGACCGACCAGGATTGGCCGCGCTGGCATCGCTACGGTGGGTACGATAAAGCGCGGCAGCCACCGCGACGACGGGCGATTAGCGACAGAGAATCAATCGGCCTCCACGCAGGATGCTGGTTTCGCGCAGTTTGGTGGTCAGACTGTCGCATATGGAGACCAACCTATGTCAACGACTACTGCTGCAGTTCCTGTTACTCGCTCTATCATCTAGGTGGGGATGGATGTGCACAACGAGTCCTTCACTCTGGCCGTCCTCCCAGCGAACGCCAAGATGCCGACGCGTGTCGACCGCTTCCCGAACGATCTTCGCTTGGCGGCAGCGGAAGCGGCTGCCGCGGGACCGGTGAAGGTCGTTGCCAGATTGTCGTTAATGGTGAATGATTGTCCCTGACTCTGGATCAGGAGAGTCCTAGTTCGAGCCTAGGAGGGGCAACTGATAACGCCGCAACCGTTTATGTTGCGGCGTTTGTCGCTCTCAATGGCTTTGTGGAGCGTCCGGGTCACACTCGGGGAACACGACGCTTCGAATTAGACCGCTACGACCCCTTTGCAACACCCTCTGAGTGTCCCGATGGTTGAGGTTGGGAACTAGGGAATTATGGGAGAAATGGGAAGGTCCTCAGCTCTGTATCCATCGTTATTACCGGACTTATCCCCGGAGTTTTGATGGCCACTCAGCGTCGAACCGGTTACATCGTAACCTCTCCTTCAACCATCAGCCTGAGAAGAACCGCGGAACGTGGCTTGCGCGATCGCACTCAAACGTGAACGTTCTTGACGGTTCCCTTTCAGCGTTGGCTAAATGCGAAAGCTTTGGATGCGATTCACACTGGCCGTGGTCGTGGCGTTCAGCACGATGTGCGGGCCGGGTGAGGCTGTGGTCCAGAAGGGCGACATGTCGCGGACGGGGGGATCGCCGACCATCCGTCGTGCGTATGCGCTACCGTCAGATGATCCGGCAACCTCAAACGATGAAACGAACGACCAGCCATCGGGCTATTTCGGGACCGTAACCGTAACGGTGACAAGCGGCAGCAGCGGGAATACCTACACGGTCGATGCCGACATGGATGGGCAGGAGCTGCAGAGAATCTATTTTCCGAAAGGGGGCTGGGTAGACTTCCCCGACTGTGAGCTCGAGGAGGACCTGACGGGCGATTGCGAGGATGAAGAAGGACGGTCATGGACATTTGAAGGAGAAGCCTAAAAACCGGTCGATTCGGCGGCTTTCCCCGACGCGCGAATCCGGGGAGGAGGCCAAGGCGGAACTACCGGAGGCTTGGGACCGCGCGAGGTATTGGGTTTGACATCCACTCCCGCAAACCCTCGCCGCACGATCCGGCTCCAACTCCGCCGCCGTCACGAGATGCCAGCTACCAGAGCGTAGAGGCGCGCCTCCGGGAGGTCTATGAGCTGTATCAGAAAAGGCTCACCACTCACGAGGACTTCCGAGCGCAAAAAGCAGAGCATAATCAACGAGGTGTGATGGCTCCGCTCCGTCCTCAATAGCGGGGACATTCTTCGATCTGCCAGCGGAGGATCCTGAAGCGTTCGGATAAGGACATGTCGCTTTTCTCGTACAGCATCTCCGCGATCTCTGTTGCGGCATTCAGCGCCTCACCTCCCGGGACCGCGTGGCCAAGGAGGTTCCCTTTCACAGTGTCAACGAAACCATTAAAGGTGGGAAAGTCCTTAGTCCTTAAGGCGTGCCCGATCTCGGCACATATGCTTTCCTGGATGACGTTCTCTGCAAACGCGTAGCGTTTACGCCACTGGGCGAGCTTGACCCGATCGATCGATTCCTGGACAATTTGCGCTACTGGAACAGGAGCTTTCGGAACCGGGGGAATGTGACCGGTTCCTTCAGCCTTTCTCGCCGCGTCCTTTAGGATCTTCCCTATTACCTTTGTCGCCCTTGCGGCGTTCTGAGCCGCGCTCTCGCAACTCAGCTGCGCGACAAGAATCAGCATTACGGCCGGCCGTAGCCGCCCGATCGCGTTCATTCCTGCGTTTTCTCGACGGCCGCTCGGTCAAGGTCGTTGAGTTCCGTCTCGGGGCACCTGCAGTGAGCGTTGCCGCCGTAATGGAACCAGCAGTTAGCGCCGCCGCCGAGAGGCTTTCCCCACTCACTCATCGCGACGATCTGCCGGGTAGTACCCACTTCTCGCAATTCCGACTCGTTTCTATGGCTTCCACGTTCACTCTCCCTTGTGTTGAGTATTGCTCGATCTCTTCCGCCGTCATGCTCTCGAGGATGCGGTGCCGTAGATCCTGCGCGCGATGAGCCGGGCCGTAGATCATGCAATAACACTTGCTACGGGTAATCAGTTTCACGCCCGTCGTGCCCGGGGCGTAGATCGTTTACTTAGCCGGTGGAGGCTCAACAAAAGGTAGCCGGGCGAATTCAGCTTTGTTTTGCAGGTTGATGTCCGCAGTAACGAGCAAGACTGCACTGCGCGGACGCGCGTGCATTATCTCAAAACATGCCGCGATAATGCGATCATCATCATTGTTGCGATCAAGCCACGGTAAGGTTTCCGCGAAAGTCGGCTCCGTAGCAAGCGACTGAATTACACTGACCCCGCTTGACAGCGGTACCCCATCAATGAGCTTCCCCCGATCCTTATAGCCTTTGATACGGCGGATAAGCCCCGACGCCTTCTCGCGTAGCGACTCGTTTTTATGCTCAACCTTATGTCGATCTAAATCAGCAAGCACCGTTGGAATCAGCAGAATCGTAAACGGCCTTGAGGAATCAAAACGCCACGTTTCCAACTGCGGATTCGCGTACAATGCGTTGGTATCCGGCACATACAGCAGGTCGTTTGGGGTGGGATCGTAGAGGGAGTTGAGGACTTCGAGAATATTATCGCGCGCAAGGCGCGCAGCTGTAGCGGTCTCCGTGATGTTCTTGGACCACGTGCATCCGTCCTGTTGAATCAATCGATCAAATGTCTCCTTAGCCTCGTCCACTCGCTTTCGGTCGGTTACGGGGAGCGAACGCGTAAGCAGATCCAACAGCGGATACAGATGCCCTCGCTCGCGGAGGAGCTTTGATTGCAATTGGCGCCCTGGCAAGGGCAGGCCTTCGAACGCATGGTTGCCGTTCACATTAAAGAAAACGAGTCCCGGGCTAGACGTGCGGGCAAGGTAAAGGCTGCTGAATTCTGTCAGGAGTCGCTCGACATTCGCGGTGAATTCGCAAAGTTCAGCTTCGACGTTCGCGGCGACAGATAACGCAGTCATCGGCCTGTAGGCTGATGAGCATGCTTCCGGTTGTATCGCTCTATAGCGCGGTCTATCGCTTCTTCCGCTGAAGCTCCATTCGAGGCCGGGTAGTAGATGGGCGGCTTTCCCGGTCCATTTGTGCGGCAGAAATGGACCATGTACTGCTCGCCGTTTGTGTGAAGGGTCAGTTTGTGTGTTGCGAGGAAGCGGAAGCGATCTGCATCAGACGGCACACCGGAGAATTTACTACCAATCCCTCGGGGTCGGCTCTCTGTGGTCGCTTCGCTGCGGCTGATCGCCTGACGCGTAGATTCGGGGGAATGGGAAAAGTCAGAGAGCAGCTACGCGCGGTCGGGACAAGCATCCGAGGTCATCGAACATGGACGGCTATCGGCGTGCTAGCCGTGGCGTTTGTCCTCGAACTGGTGGCGGGTACCTGGCTGACCAATTCCGTTTGGCCACCCGTCTCGCAGAACCTTCGTTGGTTGATGGCGCAGCGGGTCGGCTTTTTCGGTTTACTGCTGGTTGGCTTGCTAGCCGTGATGATCTTGAGCGCGTTCATCGAAAACAGCCCGACGGTCGCTAGGCTCCGTGAAAGGCGCAAGAACCTACGACCGCGCCCTCTGTCGCCAAGCGAGTATGAGGACGTTCAGCGCGTGCGCGAGCTGTCGAGGGATGACAACGTCTTTTTGGCCTCTACCAATCTCGCGTCCTTGAATGAACAGGCTGCCAGTTACTTTGCCGGTCGCGGCAACCCCTTCACTATTTTCGCTTACGAGCCGGCCAAAAAGCTGCGCGATGCCACAAAGGCGGTTGACGATGCGCTAGACAGAACGCCTCCAAGCCTCTCCGAAATTCAGGAAGCACTCCGAACTTTCCGGAACGAATACGCCCGTGGCGTGGCCGTTCTGAATCGCGTCCGGTATGTCGAGCCTACCTTCCCTGCGGAAGAGCATGAAGCAAAAGGTTATGAGGAGTGGCGAAAGGCTCATCCCGCCGTCGCCGGAGCTTACCAGACACTAATCAAGCGGGCGGCCTTTGAGGGCGACACGATCGGGTGGTTGTCGGCTAATTCGGAGGAGATTGGTTTCTCATCCGACCCCGATTTCCGAGCGGGTGTGCGTAGTTCACGTATCAGGGTCGTCTACGAAAAACTCGCGCTACTTACTGACGACGAGCAACGCTTTCTCGACCTTTTTAGCGTAGATACATTGCCCATGAAACGGGGCGAGTCCGACACTTATCTAGACCACGCAGTTTACCAGGCCGGTAAGGCGCTGGTTACCAAGCAGGTTCTGAACTCGGTTACCGTCCGCCCCTACGTGGAGAAGTTTTGTCTGTCGGAAGAAGCGTGTAGGGCGTGGACGCGTGAACCTCGATGGATCCAGCAGTGCATTGAGATTCCCCTGGCAGTTGTGAAAGGAACTCTCGCTAGCGGCAGCGGCGCCAGCAACGCCTCATTCACGCCCCCGCACATCAGGCCGTCAGCACCGAATATCGACGCGCCTCCTTTCGGAAAATCCTCTTCATGACATCGCGGAAACGCTCAGCAGCGCATCCAGCGTTTCCGATACTCATAGCCCGAAACGGGCTGCCTTTAGGCGGCCAGCAGGTCTGCGAGTCCGCGTATCTCAGCTGCGATGTGTAAGACCTCGCCCTGAATCTCCCCGCTCATCGCGTATCGAGTCGGTAGCGCCTCCATGAAGGCAGCTGTCGCGCAGAGTTGTTCCGGCAAGAAGCTCGGCAAGCTGGCCTCGAGAGCGCAGACGAAGCAGGGCTGCGACTGCTCGTGGACCGGGCAACTCATTTGCGCCGACGCTTCGCGGAATCCCGCTCTAGTAGTTCTCCCGGCTCAACAGACAGCACGTCGCAGAGTGCTTCGAGCATACCGGCGTCGAAGTTCTGGACACGACCATTGAGCTTCACAAGCCGATAGGCCGCTGACATGGAGATTCGCCCGCTCGATCGCTTCGAGAGCGCATAGGGCGAAAGTCCCGCCTCCTTCAACATCTCGGGCAACCGGAGCCTCAACCGATGTTGCTCAGCACGGTTCCTATCACGAACGCTACAATAGCGGCGCCGATAACATGTATTCGCTTTTTGAGGCCGAAGATACCATACGTGCCCGTGATCACTCCTGCAGCGAACATCACGTATCCAAGTTGAGCGAGAGCGTAACCGATCTGTGTAGTTGCCGTCGCCGGAGTATTGGAGATCCGAACGAAAGCGATCATTGGGACAAGAAGCGAGAGGGCGCTCCAGACCGGAATGCGCTGAGCTCGTTTAGACCATGACGCGCCCACTAGCGAAGCAACAGTTGGCCAGCACGAGCCGCATGCTCTAGTGCAGTGCGCGCAGATTCCCGGCAAGCACCGTGAGCGGCGTTGATGTCGCGGATAGTTTCGGTCAGCACCGCAATCCCGCTGGTCACTTCCTCCGTCCCTTCGGCTCACGCTGAATCAGATCCCCAACCTCGACGTTGAGCGCGGTCGCAAGCCTATCGAGGGTTGCGAGCGATACCTG
Source organism: Gemmatimonadaceae bacterium (assembly GCA_035633115.1). NCBI lineage: Bacteria > Pseudomonadati > Gemmatimonadota > Gemmatimonadia > Gemmatimonadales > Gemmatimonadaceae > Gemmatimonadaceae bacterium. Next base: position 170,738 of record DASQFN010000112.1, read on the forward strand.
GGCTGTGACGTTCCGGCACATGCGGCTGATCGTGGCGAAGCTCACGCCAGACACGCGGGAAAGCTCGCTCTGGCTTGTACCCTTGGCGTCGATAACCTCCTGCAGCCGAAACCTCGCGGGGCTCATTCCTACCGCTCAGGCATGAACATCATACCAATATGGCAGGATTCTGCTACCGCACAAGTGATATTGCACAAAAGCCTTGCGGTACCCTAGCACAAGTGATATAGTGCGGTACACCTTTAAGGAGCGACAATGCAGACAATGGAGCGAACCACTGGGCGTGAAATCGACGTGGCTGTCACTGAATGGGATCCAGAAAACCCGTCACTCGATCCAGCGGAGCACGTCAATCCGCCGGCCGTTCCGTTGCTTCGAACCGTGACGGCAAACCGTGACGGTGTGAAGGTCTATCTTGGTGAAGTTGCCGACCGTGCGGGCGACATGTCAGAGCTTCACATTGGCATCTACACGTCGCCGGGCTACGATGGGTCGGGCTACGGCGCTCCAGCGCTCGAAGGAACCCTGAAGATCGAGCAGATCGAAGCGATGATCGAGCTCCTTCAATCGTGCCGCCTGAAGGCGGAAGCGGTCTTTATTCCGCGGTGAGCGTGAGGGGGGTATCGTGAAACGGGATCGCCAGCCCTGAACGAAAACCTCCAAGGCACCAAACCCGCTCGGTCTGTATGACGGGCGGGTTTTTCGTGGGCAACGCCCTTCAAGGATGGCGGCACACGGACAGTCAGTACGACGATGATCTACACCCACGTTCTGAACCGCGGTGGGTTAGGCGTCCGGAGTCCGGCGGACCGCCTGGGCGGTGAATAGCAGATATTACGACGAGTCTTGCCGCGTTGGCAGAGTCAGGGGTAGTATCCTGTGCAGGTGAATAAAGAGTTGGGCCGACAAGACCAGTAGCCTCTCAACAAGGTCGGACTATGCCGGGGATAACAACGCAGTGTCTGCGCCCGCAAGCCGAGGCGGTGACTTGGAGCGCATTGTGTCGTTCTGGTCCGACGACGCGATAGTCTATCCTCCTGGGGCGCCGGTCCTGGAAGGCAAATGGGCGATTCGGAACTTCGTCGCCGGCCGCCTCAAGACGTCGGCTTCAGTGTCTCGTGGGAACCGATCGACGTTGTCGTACCCGCTGGAAGCATCGGACAACGGGAAGCAATCGTGTCACCTATTCTGACGGTGGTGGGAACCTAGTCACCGTACAATCCCAGCCAAATCTCAGATCGCGGCTATCGTCCTGAAAGGAGTACCCATGAAGCGGCAGTTGCTGATCGTCGTACTCGCGCTGGCCCTTCCGTGCCTCGCCGTTGCCCAGACGACCACCGCGCCGCCCGCGAAGGCCGCCACCGCGTCCCAACCGACGGTCGCGCCGGTCCTATACGGCTCGAACCCGGCTGCCGGCAAGACCTTCGTCCACGACGGCGTGACCCTGTACTACGAGGTGTACGGCAGGGCGAACCGCTCCTGATCATCCACGGCAACGGCGGCAGCATCGGCACCATGGCCGCCCAGATCGCGTTCTTCCGCCCGCGCTACCGCGTGATCGCGATGGACAGCCGCGATCACGGAAAGTCGGGCGACAGCCCCGGCAAGATCACCTATGAGAAGATGACCGACGACCTTGCGGCGCTCCTCGATCACCTGAAGACGGGGCCGGTGGATGTGCTCGGCTGGAGCGACGGAGGCATCGAGGCGCTGCTGCTCGGCATCCGGCATCCCGCGAAGGTGAAGAAGATTGCGGCCATGGCGGCCAACCTGAACCCGAGCACGGATGCCGTCTACCCGGAAACGTGGGCGATGGCGAGGTCGATGATCGACGCCATCCCGGCAGCGGAGAAGGGCACGCCCCAGGGCCGGCGCGCGGTCAAGGTGACATCGATGATGTTCGAGGAGCCGAACATCGCCCCGTCGGCGCTCCAGGCGATTACCGCTCCCACGCTCGTGCTCGCGGGCGACCACGATCTGATCCGCGACGAGCACACGCTCGACATCTTCCATCACGTGCCGAACAGTCAGCTCGCCATTTTCCCGAACGCCACGCACATGGTGCCGTACGACGACTCCGCGCTCTTCAACGCGACAGTGGAGCGCTTCTTCCGGGCGCCGTTCGTCAAGAAGGACCGGATCAAGGACTTCCTCGCGTCCTACGAATCGCTGACGGCGTCGTTGCAGAAGAAGTAAGCGGCGATTCGGTATGAATACGCGACGGATCCCGAAATTCACAGATGCTGCCCAACAACCAAATGGAGCCGACGCGGTCGCAGGTCAGCAGGATGATGTCGCCTCGCCGCGCGGCTCATTTGGCGCGTTATATGGCGGTACTTGGGTGTGTCCTAAGCGATGTCCAATGGACACAAACGCCGCTGTTGGTCCAGTTTAACATCCAGCCACAAGGAGGGGGGCAAAATGGCAAGAAAGAAGACTTCTACCAAAGCGCGAAAGGGGAAT